>NZ_JAEQCF010000098.1:0-18694 GCF_020738625.1 Microcoleus sp. PH2017_09_SFU_O_A | reverse complement strand
AATGTCTTTATCTCCACATAAACTGCCTAATTATCAACAAGGCATAAGAGCTATGAGCCTTATTCTATCAGCGTTATAGGCGACTTGTCACCCCGACAGCCTTTTTTAACCGATTTCGCGAAAAATGAGCCGCAAAAACCCTAAATCCCTATCAGGGATTGAAACAAATTCATTAATATCCATACAGCTTCACCGATAGCGCCGGAAAAACCCTAAATCCCAATCTAAGGCTTGAAACCCTTTATTGGAAGGCTTTTGTCTCGGACAATGTAGCGATAAAAACCATAAATCCCGATCGCGGATTGAAACAAAGTACAAGCGCGCTGCAAAAAACCTAAATCCCTATCAAAGATTGAAACTAAATCGGCTATGATGTCATTTACGCTTGCACTCAGACATGACTGTTGAGTGTGAGTTGAAGCAGCGAAATACAAATTAAGCCACAATAAACCTAAATCCCATCTTCACTTAAGATGACAGTGACAATTCGGCTTTTCAATTAAAGACTCAACCAAAGCATTCAAAGCAACCGCCGCCAACAACCCGCCGCCAAAAGTCCCCACTGTCGTAATATAAGGAACGCCCGATCGCACTAACCGACGTTTCGCTACCGGAGAATGACTGAAGCCGATCGGCATTCCAATCACCAAAGCCGGTTGCAGTTCCCCGTTCGCGATCGCATCACAAACCGCCATCAGCACAGACGGCGCATATCCTACTACGATTATACATCCTTTTTCCAATTTCAATAACTTTTCAAACCACTCGCGCTCGTGCCAGAATTCCTGTTCCGCTTCCGCCGCAGCATTGATGTGCGGGTCATCAATTAAAGTTGTAATACTTGTTCCCAAATGCGCCAATCTTGTGCCATCCAAAGCCGCAAAAACAGGAGGCACATCAGCCACAATTTGACACCGATTTTTCAAAGCTTCCCGCGCCGATTTAATCGCCGTTTCGCTCAACTTCACAAACGGCAGCA
Source organism: Microcoleus sp. PH2017_09_SFU_O_A (assembly GCF_020738625.1). Classification (NCBI taxonomy): domain Bacteria; kingdom Bacillati; phylum Cyanobacteriota; class Cyanophyceae; order Oscillatoriales; family Microcoleaceae; genus Microcoleus; species Microcoleus sp. PH2017_09_SFU_O_A. The sequence goes on along the minus strand of NZ_JAEQCF010000098.1, from coordinate 17,715 downwards.
GCGAACAATCACCGGATGCTAACACCAGTTTTGACAGCAAGTCTACCTCAATTTCCGAGCGATCGCTCAAATCCGGCAACAAATGCTGCAACGACTCCCCAAACGCCTCCGGGTGAGTGTGGGCCCCCGCATCCCAAGCATCCCAAAGTTGTTCCAAATGTCCCAACCCGCCCTCAGTTTCCGCCTCCAACAGCCTCAATTGAGCCAGTGCGCCCGCTTGCACCGCTTGACACGAAAGATCCCGCCCCAGCAATCCTTCGAGGGCTGAAGCCGTTTCTCGCAGGCGCACAATCTGCTGAATTACAGACAGATATTGCCGTTGAAGAGTCGCCATCACCGCGTCTGGAGAAGCCTCCGCGTCTGTTTCTAAGAGTTTGCGGATGTGAGACAGTTGAAAGCCTTGCTGCTTGAGTGCAACGATTCTTTGGAGTCTTTGCACGTCGCTGCGGGTGTACAGTCTGTAGTTAGAAGTCGATCGCACGGCGGGAGATAGCAGCCCCAAAGCGTGATAGTGCCGCACCATCCGAGGCGTAATTGTGCCTTTTACTGCGTCTGTAAGTTGTTTGATTGTTAGATATTGTTGCTGCATATTGTTGTACGGGATTTTATGATTTTTTAACCGCAGATAGGGGCGGATGTACGGGGATGCACGCGGATGTGTGTTGGTAGCTTTTCAGAGTGGATTGTATATCTGACTATCGCATTTACCCCCAATCCTAGGAGTGAATCAATTCCCCGTCTCATAGCAGAAGTCGGTTAAAACCGACTGCAAAATTAGATGCCATTTTCAGCAAACTTCAGTCGTCTTTGAGACGACTTTTGCTTTGAGAAAGGGGTTTTCAACCCCTGGCGGGCTTTCGGAGTAGCGAGTTGAACCATCGCATCTCCGAACCGCCGATGCTTAATTTATTTTAGTTTTACTCTTGACATTGACACTAATGTCAAGGTTTACGATGCAGGAGTCATTCTACCAAATCAAATTTCTCCCATAACCGAAAGCAATTTTGTTCGAGACACCCGGTAGAGGCTGCGGAAACACATAAAAGTTCCGCATCCTGACAACCAGCCGCTGGATTCAACCACGGGCTTAATTCTTCAATCCCAAATCTAAAATCCAAAATCTAAAATCCCATGACTCCCAATTCCCTCCCCATTTCTCGCCTCTCGCGCCTCGCCGAAGAACATCCCGATGCTGTGACTGCCGCCCTGTGCGGAATTCTAGTAATTTTGGGTTCGATCGCCCTACAAGTCGGTTGGCTGGGCTTAGCGGTGTTAATATTGCCCGCTGCTTACGTTATCGGCGGCTATTCCAGCACCCGCGAAGGGTTGACTACGCTGTTTGAAGAACGCGAATTAGATGTAGATTTGTTGATGATTGTGGCTGCTTTGGGCGCGGCCGGTTTGGGGCTGTGGCGGCGAGAATATCATTTAATTGTGGACGGTGCTGTTTTAATTTTAATCTTTGCAATTAGCGGCGCCCTTGAAGGTTATGCTATGCAGCGGACTGAACGGAGTATTCGCAGTTTGATGAGCTTGACTGCGGATACTGCGCGGGTGCTAATGTACGATGGGGAAAGGGAAATTGCGATCGACAAATTGGCAATTGGCGATCGTATTTTAGTCAAGCCCGGAGAAATCATCCCCACAGATGCGATAATTGTTGAAGGCTACAGCAGCCTGAATCAAGCCTCAATTACCGGCGAATCGATGCCCGTGGAAAAAACCGCCGGCGATGAAGTCTATGCAGGTACGATTAACGGTGCGGGCGCGCTACAATTGGAAGTGCACAAAAGTCCAGAAAGCAGTTTGATTCAGCGAGTGATTCGGCTGGTGCAACAAGCGCAAACAGAAGCGCCGCCTTCTCAGCAGTTTGTCGAAAAGTTCGAGCGCGGTTATGCTAAATTAATTGTCGGTTTAGGCTTGCTGCTAGCAACTTTGCCGCCCTTTGTTTTGGGCTGGAATTGGGAAGACACCATCTATCGGGCGCTGATTTTCCTAGTAGTCGCTTCTCCCTGTGCGCTGATGGCTTCGATTATGCCGGCGCTGCTGTCGGGGATTGCTAACGGCGCGAGACAGGGGATTTTGTTTAAAAGTGGCGCGCAATTAGAGATAATAGGTCAAGTTCGGGCGATCGCCTTTGACAAAACTGGAACCCTCACCACCGGAAAACCGCAAGTTATCCAAATTGTACCAGCAACCGGATATACTGAAACAGAAGTTCTGCAATTGGCTGCGGCTCTGGAAGCTCATTCCGAACACGCGATCGGCCAAGCAATTGTCCAAGCCGCAAATCAGCAACAGTTACCGTTGTCAAGTGCGATCGACGTACAAGCAAAAATCGGTCAAGGAATTGTCGGTAAAGTTAACAATCAAACCATTACTATTGGTAAAGCCGGTTTTGTCGGAGCAACTGCTGAGTTAACTGAAGTAAGTCATCAGTTGCAAGGGGAAGGAAAAACGGTTGTTTGGGTGGCAAAGGAGGATGAACTTTTAGGTATCATTGCAGTAGCAGATACAGTCCGCCCGGAAGCAGCAGCCACGATAAAACGCTTGCAAAAATTAGGCGTAGAACATATCATAATGCTGACAGGCGACAACCAGCAAACCGCTGAATATATCGCCCGCCAATTAGGCATCAATGAAGTGTACGCCGAACTTTTGCCAGAAGACAAAGTGCACCTAATTAAAAAGTTGCAAACCCAGTATCAAACCGTCGCAATGGTAGGAGACGGCATCAACGACGCCCCCGCCCTCGCCCAGGCTTCCGTGGGAATTGCGATGGGTATTTCCGGTAGCGATGTCGCTTTAGAAACTGCTGATATCGTATTAATGGCGGACAAGTTAGAACAACTAGCTAAAGCAATTAGTTTGGGGCGGCGCGCTCAAAATGTAGTCAAGCAAAACATTATTTTTGCACTCAGTTGCATTATACTGTTATTGGCTGCTAATTTTCTCGGAAATATCACAATGCCGATCGGCGTCATCGGTCATGAAGGGTCTACAGTTTTAGTAACTTTGAGTGGTTTGCGGCTGCTGAGACATTAATTAAATTACTCGTTACGAGACGAATTTGTAGGGGCGGGTTCACCAACAATTTATGATAAAAATCAACAATTTCATAAACCCGCCCTCCCCCACCAACAATAAAAATGTACCATAAATTTATTTGTAAAATGTTGATGTAAATAATCGCGGGGATGGGGCGGGTTTATGAGATTATTTGTGGGTTTCATATATGGTGGGTGAACCCGCCCCTACTATTATCGCTCAATTTTCACGATTTAATTCACTCAGAGATGTCATAATATTTTGAGCTATTTTCAAAGCGATTTTAACATCGCTTGATAATGTAAATACCGTATCCGCATAATCTGCCTTATTCCTGAACAGCCTTAATCTGCTTAAGTTCTCCCCTATTTTTATCATTTTTTTAGCTTTAGATTTATGAAAAATAAATTCTTCAGCCACATATTGATGTTCGTTAATATCAGAATTTTTGCGAGAAAGCCTAGAGTCTTGTTCAACATCGCGCAAGTAATTTCTAGCTAAGCAGAATACTGCATAGTATGATCGACTTATTGCCGATCGCAATTTTGCCTCATTATTGTCAGAATCGCCAGAGATTGCCGCCAATTCTTGGGCTAAATTCAAATATTCAGACCAATCAAATCTCATTTGACTCAAATCCCAAACTAATATGCAATTTACTATTGGTAACAGTAGTTATCTTATCCAGCCACCAAGTATCATCAAGAATCATCAATTTTTCAAAAGCTTCATCGACTTCTAGTTTAGTGTAGATCGTAATCCAGAGCGATCGCCAATTGGCAATTTCTGGATCGGTTTTCACTTCCAAGGCTAATCTTTCGCTAGGAAATAGTTCTCTAACTTGAGAATGAGCTTCTCAAATTACACTTAGCATTACTTCCTGCTCAATAATTAACTTAAAAGCTTCAAGAGGTTCTTCTACCGTGTAGAGACTTCGGATTTTATTGAAATCAGCGATTAAATAGTCAAAGGGTTCTGTTTTAATAGCTTGCTCTTGGATAGCAGTCATAATTATTGCTTCTGAATGCTTTACTTGTTAGAATTTTAGCAAAGATGGGCGCTATTGTGGAAAGCCTGTGTGTCATGCCGATCGAATTTACGCACGGGTGCCCAGAAACCGAATATGTTTGTGATGGTGATACCGAAGTATTGTCCTAAAAAAGCCGATTTCTGGTTACTCGTGAGTATTTGTAGGGTGTGGATACATCAAAAATCTCTCAACAAAGAGCGACAATTTAAGAGCGACGCACCTTATATATAAGGAATAAAAATTAAATAACTTAAGCAAATTTGTGGGATGAGCGGGAGAGCCCGTGCAGAAAGGACGGGCGGGACGCCCATCCCACAACAATCATCAAAGTGTAAGTTATTAAATTTTCATTCCTAAGGCTCAAAAAACAAATCAAAAAAATGTTGGGTTTGTTGGCGCACGGATTGTGAACCAAGAAAGGTGCGTCGCTAGGAGATTGTTTGTCACATTTAGGGATTTTCGCGACACACCCTACAACTAATTTCTCTCGCTGCGTGGCGAGAAACCGGGTTTCTATGAATATTTTTGGTTGAGTACGAAAAATTTAGGAAGAAACCCGGTTTCTGGGATTAGCAGAGAAACCGGGTTTCTATGAATATTTTCGGTTGAGTAAGAAAAATCTAGGAAGAAACCCGGTTTCTGGGATTAGCATTTTCACAAATTGATTTACAAAAATACTTAATACTTCACAGTAATTAATGAATTTGTGTCGCAATTTAAGTTTAAACTAAGAACGATCGCAAAATAAAAGTTTTCAGATTCACCAGGGAAGAGATCGGAGAAACCGGCAAACACAAGTTTTTTTCCTGAATATCATCTTCTCCTTCCCCTTCCCCTTCACTTTGTGTAGGAGGCTATATGAACGAAAATGTCATTAGGGCCACGCGAAACGTTGCAATTGTTGGCCCTTATTTAAGCGGTAAAACCGCACTTCTCGAAAGTTTGCTGTCGGTGACAGGGACGATTACTCGCAAGGGTAATGCTAAGGATGGTAATACGGTAGGTGACAGTTCGCCCGAAGCGCGCGATCGCAAAATGAGCGTAGAAGTAAACGCCGCGAGCACCGAATACGAAAACGTCCGCTTCACATTTCTTGACTGTCCCGGCTCGATCGAATTTGTCCAAGAAACTTACAATGCACTTATCGGTGTCGATGCAGCCGTGATTGTTTGCGAACCGGTTGCCGATCGCACTTTAACCCTCGCCCCGCTGTTCAAATTCCTCGACGATTGGGAAATTCCCCACCTAGTTTTCATCAATAAGATCGATCGCGCTTGCACAGACGAAACCACCTGCGGTAGCAACTTCACCGACGTACTCAACGCGCTCAAATCCGTTTCTAGCAGACCAATTGTACCTCACCAATACCCGATCGGCAAAAACGAACAAATCATCGGTTTTATCGACTTAGTAACCGAACAAGCTTACCACTATCACTCCGGCGCACCCGCAGATCCAGTCCCGCTTCCCGAACACCTCAAAGCACAAGAAAGCGCCGCGCGTCAGGAAATGCTCGAAGAATTAGCCAATTTTGACGATCGTTTACTCGAAGAATTGCTGGAAGAAATCAATCCCGATGCTGAAGAGATTACCCGCGATTTCAAGATGGAATTAGGCGCTGATTTAATAGTGCCCGTATTCATCGGTATCGCCGAACAAGATTTCGGCGTGCGGCCTCTGCTGGAAGCTTTACTCAGAGAAGCGCCGACACCGGAAACTACAGCAGAGCGACGCGGTTTTATACAAGGTGAAAACAAGGTTCTCGGTCAAATTCTCAAAACCTATTACACGCCTCAAGGAGGTAAGCTATCGTTAGTGAGAATCTGGCGGGGAACCCTGACAGATGGAGCAGTTTTGAACGGGGTTCGAGTTAACGGTTTGTACCGATTGACCGGCCAGCAAACGCAAAGTTTGCAGTCCGTCAGTGCCGGGAAAATTGTCGCTGTAGGCAGGCTGGAAGGCTTGAGAACAGGCGATGTGCTGGGTTCTGACGAATTCTTGCCAAAAGCAGAAATCATCTCGCCTGTGTACGCACTGGCGATCGTCCCCGAAAAGCGCAATGATGAAGTTAAGTTGAGTTCTGCCTTAGCTAAACTATTAGAAGAAGACCCATCTTTAGTTTGGGAACAGCACGGAGATACTCACGAAGTTATACTTTGGGGTCAAGGCGAAATTCATCTGAAAGTAGCCTTAGATAGGTTGCGCCGCAAGTACAATTTGCCGATGGTAACTCACTTACCGCAAGTACCGTACAAAGAAACCATCCGCAAACCCGCATCATCCATTCACGGGCGCTACAAACACCAAAGCGGCGGACACGGACAGTTTGGCGACGTGTACCTCGATATCGCACCGCAGCCTCGCGGAGAAGGTTTCAATTTCACTGACAAAATAGTCGGCGGAGTCGTTCCAAAACAGTATATTCCCGGCGTTGAAGTGGGAGTGCGCGAATATTTGGATCGCGGCCCGTTGGGTTTTCCCGTGGTAGATGTATCAGTGACTCTGACTAACGGTTCCTATCATTCTGTTGATAGTTCGGAACAAGCTTTTAAGCAGGCGGCGCGGTTGGCGATGCAGTCGGGGATGGAGAAGTGCGAATCAACTTTGCTGGAGCCGATCGCCAAAGTTGAAATTTGCGCTCCCAACGAGTGTACATCAAAGGTGTTGCAGTTGGTCAGCGGACATCGCGGTCAAATTCTCGGCTATGAGGGTAAAGCAGACTGGAAGGGATGGGATGCTGTTTCGGCTTATTTGCCGATCGCCGAAATGCAGAATTTGATCGTAGAATTGCGATCGCAGACGATGGGAGTCGGATTTTTTAACTGGGAGTTCGATCGATTACAAGAAGTACCGGAACCTTTGGCTAAGCGGGTTTTGCTTACGACTGGTGGGAATGGGAATGGTAACGGTAAAAATTAAGCTGTAGCGGCGGGTTCACCAACCATATATAACGATGACCAACAATATATAAAAACCCGCCCCATCCCACCATAAATCTGAATGTACATTGATATTGTTTGTTGGGTGGGGCGGGTTTTTGAGATTGTTTGTTGGGTGGCGATTATGGTTGGTTAACCCGCCCCTACAGCATTAAAAACACTTTTCAATTCATGTTGGGTGGGGTGGGTTTACTTTAAGAACTCGGGTATCTAGCGTTCACTACCAACCTTGTTTTAAACTGGTTTAGCCCACGACAGCCAAGTTTCCATCGGGCGGAAACCGACTGATTGGTAAAGCTTTGTTGCACCTGTCAAACTGTCGGCATCGACGCTGAGTTTAGCTGTATTTGCACCCGCCGCTTTTAAGGTGTGCAAACCAGCTAGCAGCATCGCTTTTCCTAAGCCCATTTTGCGAAAGTCCCGCCGCGTACCCAATAGTTCAATCCAACCGTCTTTTGCGTCGCTGCGGGGGTTTTTTTGGGGTTTGATTTGACAGTCGCAAAATGCTGCAAATTTACGATCGCCCGAAACAGCAATTAAGTCTAATTCCGGCTGATAATTCTCGTCTTGCATCCAGTATCGCACGGTTTCGGCTGTTAAATCGTGGTGGTTCCAGTGATCGATAAATGACTGGTTGAACATTTCTACCCAGGGTTGGATGTCTTTTTCCCCGGATACGTGCGTCAGGGCAAAATCTGCGGGAAATTCGGGTGCGGGAATTGGTTCGGCGAGCGATCGCGTCATTGTGAGAAAATAGCGATCGACTTCAAAGCCCTCTTTCTCTAACAGCCGCATCTCGTCGCTTTCATCTTCCCGACTGTAGGTACGCAATTTCGCGGGCAAATTCCGTTGTTTCGAGACTTCGCCCAGGCGCTTTTCGCCCCATTTAATGATATCTTTTTCCAAATCTTGGCCGCGCGCCTTTGGATGCACGTAAAACCAGAGACAGCCGTCTATTTCATCCTGGGAATCGGGCATATCTAGGAGTGCTAAACCAATTAGTCTGTAGTTTCCGTCTTCCCACAACTGTACGTCGCGGGCTTTGTCGAGTGTGGGGGCGTCGAGTACAAGCTTTACTTCGCTGGCGGATACTTCTTCGCCGACTCCATCGACTGCTTCGCAAGCATCGATTAAATTGGCGATCGCGCACCAGTCACTTTCACCTTTGTAGGAGCGTGTTGTCAAGATATTCATAGAAAACTTTGCAATCCGTAAATTCGGACTGTTCCTGTTAGTGGGTATTGGCAAATGAGTACAGTAATTTGGACATTTTGCACAAATGTCGGTAACAGCCAAGATGCCTGTTCCACAAATGGACATTTTGCACAAATGTCGGTAACAGGTAATATGCCTGTTCCACAGCTTTTAGTTGTTGAGAATGGTGTTGATAAAACTCAGAAACCTGTTTATATCACCCAGGCTTTCAGGTTTTATCTCATGGCGCAATCATAAAAATTGGTTTGCCCTTTTGGGCTAGTTTTGTATTTGAGTTGCCGATCCGAGAAACGCCCAACGTTCGCAAGCAGCGCGCTGGAAGTTATCGAGGCTGATGCTCGATCAACTATTATTTAAATAAATTTGATACAGCTAAGTAAAGAAGTTTTCACCCCCACCGGGTAGTTGATTTTTACTTGTACTCTGTTTTACAATAAATCCTGTTGCAGGGATTTGTTGCTCCTCCTGTTTGCTCGCCCGATCGGGGGAGGGGAGAATTTGAACTTATTAAAAAGTTGCCTTATTCAACTATAACCGCTCAGGTTTTTTTTGGCAAGTTTGAGGCAAGGGGAGTTTTGTTTCTATTAACTGTCTCCCGGATTGGGCGATATAAGCATTGCACTTTTAACCGAGCATAAGTGTATTTTTTATAACTTTTTGCGGCACTTGAAGATTTAATTTTATCCTAACGTTAAACTAACGTTAAACTGCTGTCTCAGATTTGCATGAGGTCAATATGCTCGACAACCTCGATTTAGATATTTCCTTGGACAAAGAAACCTATGATGCCAAAATCGAAGTTTTAATGCAGCAGTTGCGATCGCTCCAACAGACCTGCTGGGAAAAAAAACTGCCTGCAATCATCGTACTCGAAGGCTGGGCGGCCGCCGGCAAAGGCGCCCTGGTCAAAAAAATGGTGGGGTACATGGATCCGCGGGGGTTTGCCGTCCACCCGATTTGGCCGCCGTCAGAGGCAGAAATGGGCTATCCTTTCCTGTGGCGGTTTTGGGAGAAACTGCCGGCGCGAGGGCGGATTGGTTTTTTCTACCACAGTTGGTACACTCATGTTTTAGAAGACCGATTGTTCCAGAGAGTTTCTGACGCCGAAGTACCGACAGTCATCAGGCAAATCAACGCCTTCGAGCGGCAGATGGTAGATGACGGCGCGGCAATTGCCAAATTTTGGATTCACCTGAGCAAAAAAGAACTCAAGCACAGGCTCAAAAAACTAGAAGACGACAGCTTACAAGCTTGGCGAGTGCGGCCCGAAGATTGGAAACAAGCCAAAAAATACCAAGAATACACAACTTTGGCCGAAGAAATGGTAACTCAAACCGGCACGGGCCCGGCACCTTGGACGCTAGTAGAAGGGGACTGTCAGCGCTGGGCGAGAGTCAAAGTTTTAACGCAAATGGCAGCGACAATTACAGAAGCCCTAGACAGACTCCCGACGCAATCTGCACCACTGAAATTGCCACCTCAAGAAAGCTTGTCACCCACCGAACCCAACTTGCTCGCCCAAGTAGATTTGACTCAATCGCTGTCGCCAGACGAATACAAACAGGAACTTCGCGCAGCACAAACCAGTTTTGGCAAACTGCAACAAAGCATCGACGAAGATGAAATCCCTGTCTTAGTGCTGTTTGAAGGTTGGGACGCCGCCGGTAAAGGAGGCGCGATCAAACGCTTGACGGACATCCTAGACCCCCGCAGTTACACCGTTAATCCGTTTGCTGCCCCCACGGATGAAGAAAAATCTCACCACTACCTCTGGCGGTTCTGGCGGCGGTTGCCGACTGCTGGTAAAATCAGCATTTGCGATCGCAGTTGGTATGGTAGAGTGCTGGTCGAACGAGTGGAAGGATTTGCCACCGAACCCGAATGGCGCCGAGCTTACCAGGAAATTAACGAATTTGAGGAGCAACTCACCAGTTTCGGTTGTGTCGTAGTTAAATTCTGGCTGCACATCAGTCCAGACGAGCAACTAAAGCGGTTTACAGAGCGAGAAAAAAATCCATTTAAACAATACAAACTCACTCCTGAAGATTGGCGGAATCGCCAAAAGTGGAATTATTATGAAGTGGCGGTGAATCAAATGGTTCAGCGCACCAGCACCCCGTCAGCTCCCTGGACTATAATTGCGGCCGATAACAAGTATTATGCTCGTGTTAAAGTAATTCAAACGGTAACGCAGGCAATTCGGAATCAACTGAAACGCCGATAAATTGGGATTGGTGAACGGGTAACAGGTAATGGGAAAAATAGCAGCAGCACAAATCAGGCTTGAATTGCCAAGTCAATTTCACCTGCCGCCGGCTCCATCCATTATCAATTACCGATCGACCATTAACCAACTATCGATTACCAATTATCTGTCAGCAATCTGTGACCCGCCCCAAAACGGGTACAACCCCCCAACGCTATGAGTGTGGAGAGCCTAAAATTTTAGACCAAAGTGCAAGCTCCTAGATTCATCTGTGGAGTCAATCTAAAATCTAAAATTTAAAATTTAAAATCGACTGACTGGAAGTAGCGGGATCTCCTTGCGTGCAACCAATAGTTGATAGCTGACCGGAATAGAGCATTTCTCAGAAATGCGATCGAACTGTGCGATCGGCCAAAGTTAACAACCCAACTCAACCGATGCCCGTATTTGCTCCCGCAGCTAAATTAGCGCTCGTTCCACACTTCCGTACTAATTTATGAAGACACAGAATATTGCAAGATGCCTGAACTATTCGCTCGCATTCTATTTCTATTCCTCCTCTTCTCACTGATCAAATCGTGGTGGGATCAATCAGGAGGCAAAGACAATCCTTTAATAGATCGGCTGCGCGTTTTGCTGCTGATCAGCCTTTTGTTCCTCGCTTTTTTTGCCCCAGACACGCCAGTCGGAGCGGCGATTTTCGGCTTAATAGCTTTCTTCTTTAAGCCGCTAGGTTTTGCGATCTCACTGTTGGTGATTGCATCGGCGCTGATCACGAACGGGGGCATCCGCAACCCGGCGCCGAGAATGATCCTGGCTGCGCTGCTGGTTTTGATTCTGTCGAGTATGCCAGTGGTGGCTTATTGGTTCGCAGATCAAGCAGAACGAGATGCCGCAGCCCGCACAGTTTGCTGCGATGAAACAGCAGCGGCGATCGTCCTGCTGGGCAAGGGAACGACTAACAGTCACAACGCTAACCGAGAAGCAATTCAACTGACAGACACAGGCAATCGCTTGCCCTATGCTGCTGTTTTGTACAAAAAAGAACTAGCACCTTTGGTGATTGTTAGTGCTGGGCCCAGAGCAAATTTACAGAATGATACTGGCGAAGCTAAAGATATCCAAACTTTGCTGGCAAGCAACATGGGCGTGCCGCGCAACAATATCGTTCTCGACGATAATGGCAGGAACATACGCACCAGCGCCGAGGAAGTGAGAAAAATCCTCGACAGCCGCGGCGTCGGGCGCAAAGTAATCCTGGTAACATCTGCAATTCAGATGCGACGTGCCAGCCTCGCTTTTGCGAATATGGGAATCCAGGTGATTCCTAGAGCTACGGACTTCTACACTTACCAGCCAGTGTCAGGAGGGCATTCCAAACTGCGCTTAGACGCGGCAGATTTCCTGCCCAGTGCAGAAGCTTTGGTAACTACGACACGAGTATTCGATGAATATTTCGGGTCTGTTTATTACTATTTGCGCGGCTGGCAGGCTCCCAGAGCCTAAAGCGGCAAGTTGGTGGTGTTTTTTTGAGGCAACACCGACTGCTCCCCAGATTGGTTTAACATTTCCTGAGAATGAGACCTTTGTGGGGGGCTGTATTTTCTCATTCCGGCGGGATCGCCGACGGCAAAGTTGGCAGTTAATAAAAACACCGCCCAAAATATAGGCTCCTCCCACTTAGATTTTGTTGGAGTTGGTGCTGGCGTTGTGACTGATTCAACGTTTACTTTGATATCTAATTTGCCTTCAATTTCTTTGCCTTTGAGAACTCCGTCCTTGCAGACACCCTTAAAAATCATCGGAGCGGGTTTTGGTGCTTCTGCTGCATCTGTTTTCGGTTCGTCTGCCATTTTTTTTATCCTGGGTTTGAGTAGATCCGATTGGATAGTAGATTCTCAGAGGTTCGGGGGTTTTCCGGAAAGGATTGCGCGAACTCTGAAAAAATTAAATTAAATATGCACCCCGCCCCTGATTGGGGATTAAAAATAAGAAGTTGAAGGCATTTCAAGCTAGTCCTTGTTGATTTTGGGTAGCAGCGCTGCCTTGATGCTGCTACCTATCTATCTGGGTGAAAGGGAGGTTTTTATGCAAAGTACAGATTTTTAGGAAAATTTTGTCAATAATATTGATTAGCTGCCCGCAGGCGGTAACGATCGCAGCCTGAAAGCCGATCGCACTTGCTCTCATATTATGTCCGGTCAATTACCATAACAATCAAAGTTAGCGCCTGCGGACTGAAGTCCGCACTACGAACCAATTTTATTGCGATAGAGCGATCGCACTTGCTCTCACCTCACAAACCGGGTTTTTCCCGGAGCTCAAGTGTCGCAATGTGCTTTAAAAACAGGGTTTCTGGTTCACAAGGGCGATCGTAAATATTTAAATAACCGAAAGTGAAAACACCCACCAGCAAACTATCTTCCCTGGAACCAGAACAACTGGCAGCTTGGGCAATAGAGGCAATTAATCGCAGTAAATCCGGTAAAATCCCCGCATACGTACCTCTCCTTGCCCAAGCCGACAGACAATGGTTTGCCGTGCAAATTCGGGCAATTGACGGTCAAATTTTGAGCTGGGGTAGCGCTGCTACCACATTCCCGCTGATGAGCGCAGTCAAACCTTTCGTCTTGCTTTACTTGCTGTGCGAATTGGGTGAAAAAGCAGTTTTTGACTGCGTGGGCTGCGAGCCTTCGGAACTTCCTTTCAATTCTCTGACTCAACTCGAAAGGGATAAAGGGAAGCCGAGAAATCCGATGATTAATAGCGGGGCGATCGCTCTAGCGTCTTTGATTCCCGGTGAAAATGCGGTTGAACGCTGTCAAAACCTGCGAACTTGGCTGAACCAACAGGCAAAAAGTCAGCTATTTGTTGACGAGTTAATGCTCGATTCAGTGAATGCTATGCCGAATCAAAAAAATTGGGATCTTGCCTTAGCAATGGTAGAATCTGGTTATCTACAAAACTCGGAAATTGCGTTAGAAACCTACAATCGCGTTTGCTGTTTGTCTGGAAGTGTAGAGGATTTGGCGAAGCTGGGAATGGTGTTGGTAAATGGTGGTGAAGCGATCGCGGAAAACTGTCGCACTGTGAAAGCGCTGATGGCTACTTGCGGTTTGTATGAAGCATCGGCCCGCTTTGCGCTGCGGGTGGGAATTCCCGCTAAGTCGGGTGTTAGCGGGGCTTTGTTGTCGGTTATTCCGGGCGAAGGGGCGATCGCCTCCTACAGTCCGCCTTTGAATAAAGAGGGAAATTCTGTCGGCGGTTTGTTTCTGTTGGAACAAATAGCTAAATCTTTGCGGCTGAGTATATTTGATTAGATTGGGTAATTGGTAATTGGTAATTGGGAATTGGGAATTGGGAATTGGGAATTGGGAAGAAGGCCCGCGCAGGACATTGTTATTTGTTATTTGTTATTTGTCCGATGTTATTTGTTAGTGGCTACCAATAACCAACTACCAATAACCAACTACCAATAACCAACTACCAATAACCAATAACCAATAACCAATAACCAATAACCAATAACAACTGTCAACTGTCAACTGTCAACTGACTACTGACTACTGCTTTTCACCCAAAATAGCATAAACCACAGTTTCTTCTTTTTTGCCGCGCAATTGAATCGCTCCTACTTTTTGCCCTTCGTAGCGATCGCGCACGTAAGCAAAAGTTCTCCCCGTCACCAACAAATTAAAAGGACTGTCAGAAATAATTTCCTTATTCATCGCCTCCAATCTAGCCGCAACGTTGACAGCATCGCCGATTACAGAATAATTCAAACGCCGGGAACCGCCGACGCTGCCGGCAACTAACTGTCCGGTATGCAAACCAATGCCAAACTTAATTAAAGGTTTGCGGTCAATTCTAAGCTGCTCGTTGATTTTGTGCAGCTTTTCGTGCATGGCGATGCAAGCTGCTACGGCATTTAAAGCATCTTGTTGAATTTCGGGATATTCTGTGTGGCAAAAAGGTACACCAAAAACTGCCATAATTGCATCACCAATGTATTTATCGACAACGCCGCCGTGATCCATAATACAGTCGGTCATCGCTTCCAAATAATGGTTCAGCCAGGTGAGCAAATCCCGCGGCCGCATTTTTTCGGAAATTGAAGTAAAACTGCGAATATCCATAAACAGCACAGTTGCTGTAAGTTCTTGAGGTTCGAGTTCTCCCTGTTCAAATATCTCTGCTTTGCGTTCCCAAATAAGCTGAGCAGTTTCGGGGGCGACGTGTTTTTCAAATAACCTCATTAACTGCTGTTTTTCGTACTGTTCCCGCACTTGTAAAGCAGTACCAGATAAAATGAGGGTGCCGATGGGTGCGGCAACGGGAAGCCACCAAAAATAGTAGCCAAATAATACAGCAGCAGCCGTAACCCAAATTACAGGTAAACCAAGGGCGATCGCAATTCTTGCTTTAACACCTCGGTTGCACAGCACCGAAGTAGTAAGGGGGCCAATCCCCAACAATAACAAAATTTCTAGCGCTGCGGGCAGTCGCTTTAGCAATCGCTGATTGAGCAAATTGTCAACTAAAGCTGCATATAAATAAACCCCAGCAGTAGTCTTGTTCAGAGGTGTAGATATCTGGTCAAAACCCGTAGCGACTAGACCGACTAAGACTAATTTATCAGCTAAAGCATTTTCAGGAATTCTACCTTCTACAACATCCACAAAAGCATAGGTACGTAGATTTTCTGTTTTCCCGGGCCAGTTAACCCAGACTGTTTGTTCCTGCATATTTTGTGGCTGCGGCAGCAATACAGGATTTTGCGGGTTAGCAGCGTTGTACCTCTGAGTCATTACTAAACCGAAGTTAGGAATGGAGTCGAGAAATATTTTTGAATCGCGGCTAACGCCGTCGCTGTTCGGTTCGTGCATTATATGTCCGACACCTGCGGCGGCTGCTTTTAAAGATGCTACTGGTTGTTCTTGGGTGGTTCTTGGGAGTACAACTTTGCCATTTGTGGCGATCGCAGCGGCTAACATTTCATCTTTCGGACTCGGATCGAGGAAAAGAATGTCGAAACCAACTGCTGTGGGGGGAAATTTTTTTAAAGCTGACAGCAGGGCGGCGTAGCGATTGCGCGACCACGGAAATTGACCGTATTCCTGCAAGCTTTGGGGTTCGATCGCAATTACCGCAATTCTCTCATCCCAACCCGGATTTGGCAAAACTCCCGATTCTCGAATTTGAAATAGGGTTTTGTATCCCAAATATTCAAGGGGTTTCCACATTCCCAATTGCAGCATGGCGACAGACATTATTCCTGCTACGGCGCCTGTCAGCCAGGGAGGATTTGTGATGAGATATTGCCGGATGCCAATCAGTTGATTGTGTTTCAGATGCTCGATCAATTGTTTGAACTTCATTCAATTAATTTGACGCAATAATTGACATTCGATGCTGATGTTCGGATAATACCGGGCGGTTGAAACCGCGTCTAGACAAACAAAACCCGCCTCCGCGGGTTGAAACCAGACCGATATTTCAGATGATAATACCGGGCGCTTGAAACCGCCGTCCGATCTAGATCAGTTGTTTAGGGAACTGCGAGGTTGTAATGCTTTTCTCTGACGGACGATCCTCTCACTACAATTTTGAGGCGGCGGCTGGCCGGTAAAATTCCTTGGATTTTGAATTTACCTTCTCGATCGATCTTAATGGCTTGGTTGTTGACATAAATTATGTCGATCGGGTTAATTTGACCGCTGAGGCGATAGATATTCCCACCGAGTCTCGACAAACTGCGGACTTTGAGATCGGCTAAGCGAGGGCTGGCTGATGGCGGTGCGGGGGGAGTTTGAGGGAAAATTTCCGTGGCGTTACCGCCGTTGACAACTACTTCGGAGTCGTTTTTGCCAGATACTCCGACTGAACCTTCAATGGTTTCGACTCCGGTTTTGCCGTCTGGGCCGACGCTGACGCCAAAGGATGTACCCCTGACTCCGGCAACGCCTTCGGGGGTTTCAACCCTGACTGGGGCGGTTCTGGGAGATTTTTTTTGTTGGGCTATTTGATTGGTTTCGGCAATTGGGCTGAATGTATTTAAGGCGGCAATTTGCTTGGGTAGGATAATTGCTGAGGTTTGAGCTGCGGCTGTGGGCGCAGCAGTTTTGCCGATCGACAATCTCACTCGTCCCCTGCTGACAAAAATAGCTGTGTCGTTTTCGCCTGAAGTGCTTGACAAATCGGATATTCTAACTGCGGTTTTTTCGGCAACTTCAACGATGCCGGTGTTGTTGTCGATCGCTAAGCGGGCTGTGGAATCGGGGTCGGTGATGATTTCGTCTCCGGGGGCGAGGAGCCGATCGCCGACGACGGCGGGCCGCCCTTTAAAGGTTACTGTACCGCGAATTTCTTGAATTTCTAGCGATCGGCCTGTCGCTGTTCCCTGAGCGTTGATTGTCTTGGTTGGGGATGGATTGGCTGCCGCTATTACCGGAAATTTTGGAGACTTTGAGCCTGTTGGTGGTGCTGGCGGTCGATCGACCGAGATAATTTTAGTAGGGTTTGACTGCTGTTTGGGGGATGGAGACAGCGGACTGGCGATCGTAGGGCGAAAGGCTGGAAGACAGGCCAGCACAGCTAAGGACAAACTTAGGAGTGGAATTTTGGTCGATCGCCAGCAAGTAAAAATTTTATTCATATTTTCTATTTTGTCATGTTGAAGTTCTTAGACTTCATTTGCTTTATTAGACTTCTTAAATCCGGAAATCGTTCCATTTTTTTTGCCATAAAACAGCAGCCAAAATAAGCTTTCTCAGCAACAAAGCTTACCATTAAATCTTCTTTTTATTGTCAAAATTTAGTAAACTGTTACAACGAGGCAGTTTCCTCAGATTTGATGTGTAATTTTTGGGTTCCCCAGACCAAGAGTCTTGCAGAACAAGAGTTTTCGCCGCTCTCAATAGGAAAGAGCGAATATTTATATATAGCAAACATAAAATTAATTACTGCTAGTAAAGGTCTTTTGGCTTCGGCCGGAAGGATGAATAATTGGGAAGAAATCCTGTAGTTGTGGCAATTAATAAAAAGATTCCCTTTGGGAAGTGATAAAAAATAATTATATAAGTGGTGCGGCTGGCTTTGGGAGTGGAGCTTGTGCCTGTGCAACCAACGCAGGCTGGGCCGAGCGACAAGGGGGCAAAGATCGAGCAACTCCGACTAGAATAGCTGGTAAAAGTATAGTCATCTATTACATGACATGGGAGGCTTCAAGTCCCTCCCCTTTCGCTTTCACTTCGAGCGGATTAACCCGCCTCGGCTGA
>NZ_JAEQCF010000097.1:0-48261 GCF_020738625.1 Microcoleus sp. PH2017_09_SFU_O_A | reverse complement strand
AATGATGTGACGTTCTGTTAGCTGCATTCTCAACCTCCTGACCACATAATACCATGCTTGATTACTTATGCTTACAAACTGAATGAAGTTTTACAATACCCAAATTATCCATTTTGATACCACTTCAAAAAAAGAATGCAACCAAGCGTCGAAATTTTGTAGAGTGGAGGCAAGGCGATGAGCGATTAATCTGTAGCACCTGCGCGATAAATCTCCAACCGTACCGCCACCCAGCACGAACCAAAAACTAAAAAACGAGTAAATTCACAATTTTTGAAACCAGCGCTGTATCAGCCAAAAACCTTCGTACTATCGCGGTATTTTTCGGTCGAAAGCAGTCGCCAACTCCCATCACCCAAAAGTTCCAAAACCTGCTGGTGATATTTCAACAAACTCAATCGGTGGCCCACACTCACAAATGTAGTTTTAGTTGCTTGCAACTGTTCGTATAAAAGTTGCTCGTTCTTCAAATCCAAAGCACTTGTGGCCTCATCCAAAATAGCATATCGCGGTTTCGTCAACAACAATCTAGCAAAAGCTAAACGCTGCTGTTCTCCCAGGGACAAAATCTCGACCCAATCTAAAGCCTCATCAAAACCGCCCAATCTGTCCGGCAAATCTGCTAAGTTGACTAATGCCAAAACACAGCGCAATTGTTCCTCATCAACCTTGCTGCTGGTATTGGGATAGAGAAGTTGCGATCGCAAATTGCCCAAAATCAGATAAGGACGCTGCGGCAAAAACAGCATTTCTCCCAATTCCGGCCGCGCCAGACGACCCGTTCCCGAGTCCCACAAACCCGCAATAGCCCGCAGCAAAGAACTCTTCCCAGAACCGCTTTCACCGACAATTAACAGTCCTTCTCCCGGCGACACCGCTACCGACAAATCCTTAATCAAAGTCTTTTGATGCTTCGGAGTATCTAAAGTAACCTGTTTCAGCATCAACTGAGAATCTACTACGACATCTATAGTAGTTCCTCCGGCACGAGATACCGCCTTTTTTGCTTCCAAAGTATCTGTAAATACAGTTAAACGATTGATACTAGCTGCAAAAGAACTAAGGGGTTCAATGCGACTGACAATCAGTGAAAAAGCGGCTAAAACCTGACGGAAAGCAAAACCCGCCTGAGTGATGTCTCCAAACTGAATCGTATCGGTTGTGTCGGCAAAATAAGCAGGAGCGAGAAACAAAGCCGGAATAATCACCACAGCATACCCATATCCAGTTGTAAAATAATCCAAATTTCGCTGCCAGCCAATTAGCAAATTAAAATTGCGGAATACTTCCACGAACCGCTGCTTTATTTGGATCGATTCTCGCTCTTCCCCTCCATAAAAAGCAATGGATTCAGCATTGTCGCGAATGTGAACCAGTCCGTAGCGGAAATTAGCTTCTTGTTTAAGTTGCTCGAAATTCAGAGGCACTAATTTTTGACCAAAAATCAGACTGGCGGTCGTCCCCAACATAGCATAGACAATCAGGAAAATTGAAAGTTGTTTCGAGATTGACCACAGGATACCCGTGAAAGATATGATATTAACTATTGAACTCAGGAGCGCCAGCATAAATGTCAAACTTGTACGAGTAAACGATTTGACATCTTCAGAAATTCTTTGGTCGGGATTGTCGATTTCCTTGTGTGAATTTATTTCGTAATAAGCCCGATTCTTAAAATACTTGTCCAGGAACTTATTTGTCATCCACTGTCGCCAGTAGAGACTCAATTTATCTTGGATGTAGCCGTAAATTACCACAATGGGAGTGCCGACTGCAAAAACCCCTGCATAGACAAAAAGATACTTCCAATAATTGAGCTGGTCTTTTTTTGCCAGTGCTGTATTGAAAAAGTTACTGACGTAACTAATGATTACATTCAAACCGCTTACGGACAGGGACAATAACAGCAATAAAGCTAAAAAAAACCACGACTGCCAATGCGCTATCAATCTGCCTTTAAAAAACCAAAAAGCGCTCAAAGGAATAATTAGCATCAAGGCAACAATGATAATTGTCGGGGAATCAATAATCTGCTGCAACAAACTAACTAACCCAGCAGCAATATTATTGACAAAATCCGGAAAAAGAGCGGCACCCCCCAAACATACAACACTAACGAGTACAAACATAGCAGCGAACAGAAATATTAATAACAGCGCTACTAATCCCAGAAAAACCCTGCCTCCTCCAGGCTCTAAAGGATAAAAGTAAGGCTGAGCGATCGCAATAAATTTTTCCCACAACTGACGGTCAAATCGATTCATTTTTACTGTTTGCAAAACTACTTCAACTGTTCTAACATATCAAGTTTGATTCCCCATTGTCGCAGTAATTTATTTGGGAGTTTAGGGAAGAGATTGGTCTCCTATGAGGTGCGCGGTCACGACTACAATTAAATTGGTTTGTAGTGAGGACTTTAGTCCTCATGAAAATCAGAGGACTAAAGTCCTCACTACAAACCAGATCGCGGTTATTTTACCGGAGATGATGTCACTCACAGAGGAATATTTGTTTTCCGATTTAAGTCGTGGAGACGCAAACAGTTTGTAGGTTAGTTGTGGGGTAAATCTAAAATCTTAAATCTATGGGATCGGGAGAAGTGGTGGTTTCGCCGATCGACTCCGACGACGATAGATTGTAGTAAAATCGGTGGCTAATCCCCAAACTAACTTGCTTGAGCACCCAATACAAAACAGCAATAACGACAAATGTTGCAGCCATTACTACAACCGGACGCTTACCAATCAAATCATTCATGACGGTGTTAACCAACGCATCGGGGTTAGTCAGGATGTCCCAAGTGTTGAACCGGATAAATCGTCCTAAATAAATGCCGATCGCCGAAAGTGCGTGTATAGTTATCTCCGTTGCCAGAATAAATCTACCCCAACCCTGTTGCTTCAGATAGTAACCCAAACCCATCACCGACAGTACATAGGCCTCAAATCCCGCCAACATAAACACCAGATACTGCGGAATCAGCGCCAATGTCACCACCCACACCGAGTTCCCCTCTTTAATCTGCTCGATCAGGTGAATGATATCAGTTAAAACGTAGGGTGCATTGGGCAAAAACGCGATAAACCAGAAAAAACCGCCCCACCAGCGGAGAGAGCGAACTCCGCGCTGTCGCAGCACCCAGATATCTAAAGCCATTAGTGCTAGCGTAATTGCGATCGCCCCCAAAACGTAAGTTGTACCCACATCTTGCACAATGTGCTTGAGATAGGACACAACATGGCGCGTGCTAGGCAAAAAAGTAGCGCCCAGGAGAACCCACGTACCCCACAGCAGCCAGCGCGATCGAGGTTTGCGGAAGAGCCAAAAACTCAACGCCAGCGGTACTAAACCTAAAAACAAATTCCAAGACATCCAGCGGACATTCTGTCCCATTGCTGCGATCGCTTCCAGGATTAATCCCATCATGTCAGTTTTTATACAATTAAAGGTTTCATGCAGCACCGCTTTCTCAGCAGCGTGAATCTATCTTAGTCGCTATAGCATTCGGAAGAGTTGACAGTTGACAGTTGACAGTTGACAGTTGACAGTTGACAGTCTGATTTGTAGGGTGCGTCAGCTAGCCACTTCTCGCTCCCCGCTGTCACATTACATAAAGGTACGTTGTTGCGCTTCAGCGCTCTTCGACGATCTATGAAAGAGCGCTGAAGCGCAACAACGTACCTAAGGAACCTACAGATAGGTTTTGCCGATCGGAATTTCGATCGCAAAAGTCGTTCCGCCTCCGACTTGGGAGAAACAGTCAATCTTGCCCTTGTGCTTTTCTACCACAATCGAGTGCGCGATCGACATTCCCAAGCCAGTACCTTTCCCCACAGCTTTTGTCGTAAAAAACGGGTTAAAAATGCGATCGATCACCGCCTGCGGAATCCCCGTACCGTTGTCCGAAATTTCCACCCTCACAGTGCCCTGGGCCGTGACACCAGTGCAAATCACAATCCGGCCGCTCTTAGTCGCTGCTTCTGGAACTGACAACTTGTGATATTGTTCTTCAATAGCATCAATTCCATTAGCAATAATATTCATAAACACTTGATTCAGTTGGCTGGCATAGCACTCCACCGGTGGCAGTTTCCCGAACTCCTTAATTACTTCAATTTCCGGGCGCCTATCGTGACTCTTTAAGCGATGCTGCAAAATCAACAAAGTGCTATTAATTCCCGCGTGAATATCGACAGGCTTCATTGCCGATTCGTCCAGCCGCGAGAAATTTCTCAGCGACAGCACAATTTGCCGGATGCGATCGGTTCCCACCTGCATCGAACCTACAAGTTTTCTTAGATCCTCAGTCATGAAATCCAAATCAATCTCTGCAATGCGATCGACAATTTTTGCATTAGGTTCGGGATACTCATGTTCGTAAAGATTCACCAGATCCAGCAACTGTGTAGTATACTGGTGTAGATAAGCAATGTTAGCGTGAATAAAGTTAACCGGATTATTAACTTCGTGGGCGATGCCTGCAACTAATTGACCCAAAGAAGACATTTTTTCAGTTTGAATGAGTTGAGATTGAGCAGAGCGCAATGACCGCAGCGCTGACTCTAGCTCTGTAGCTCTTTCTCTTTCTCGCGCCTCGCTTTGTCGCAGAGCTTCCTCTGATTGTTTCCGAATCGTAATATCCTGGGCAAATCCAATTATTACCTTTGACTGACCCTGAGAATTTCTGCTAAAAATAGTATCCCGACTTTGCAGCCAAAACCATTCACCGTTTGCTGCCAGCATCCGGTACTCAATTTCCCTGATTTCGCCATCTTTAATTTCTGCAAAGCTCGCGTGATATTCCAAAATTTTTGGCAAATCTTCGGGGTTAATTAACTGAGTCATTAGTGATGAACCCATCGCTTTAATTTCATCAAATGTATAGCCAAGAAGCGTGCCCATAGAAGAATTAGCATAGACATTTCGCTGTTCTTCCAAGTCATAAAGATACAAAATGCCGGGAGTAGCATCCGCAATTTTTTGAATAAACTGCTGGCTCTCTTGCAAAGCTAACTCAGCTTGTTTGCGATTCGTAATATCAATAGTGATACCGTCCCAAAGAATATCGCCGTTTGCTTTAGCTTCAGGACGCGAAATTGACTGAAACCAGTGAATTTTTCCTGAAGGCAGCACGAACCGTCCTTCCCAGTACCAAGGTTGCAAAGTTTGCGCTGAAATAGCAACAGATTCGTTATAATCTTGGCGGTCGTCGGGATGAACCAAATCTATTAGCAAAGCCGCATTTTTACGAAGACTTTCTGGTTCTAGCTCAAACATTTCTAGGGAAGCAGGACTGACGTAAGGGAAACTTAAATAACCATCTCCACCAAGCAAACATTGATAAATTACTCCCGGCACATTTACAGACATTTTTTGGAATTTCGCTTCACTTTTTTGTAGTGCTTCCTCTGCTTCTTTGCGCTCCGTGATGTCAGTAATTGAACCAACAATGCGGACAGCTTTTCCAGATGCATCCCACAAAGCTTGTCCGCGACTGAGTATCCATTTGTAGGTGCTGTTGTAGCACCACAAGCGGTATTCGGTGATGTAATGCGGCGTTTTTTTGTCTAAATGGTCTTGGAAAGCTTGCATTACTAAATCTAAATCATCGGGATGCGTGTTTCTGTTCCATTCGTCAAAGTAATCGAGCATGGGGATGTGTTCGTATCCCGTGATTTCTTTAAATCGATCGGACAGAAATATTTCTCCTGTTTGCAAGTTCCAATCCCAAATGCCGTCATTGTTACCTTTGAGTGCTAACTGCCAGCGTTCTTCTGTTTGCATCAATTGAGCAGTTCTTTGTTCGACTCTATTTTCTAGTTCTTCATTGAGCTGTTTGAGACTTTCTTCTGCCTGTTTCCGCTCGATCGCAATTCCCGCTAAATGCCTGACAGATTCTATCAATTGCAGCTCAAAATTTTGGGGAGTGCGCGGTTGGGCGTAATACATACCAAAAGTTCCCAAAACTTGACCCCCAGATGAGACAATAGGAGTAGACCAGCAAGCTCTCAGTCCAAAACTCAAGGCTAAATCTCGAAAGTCTTGCCACAAAGGATCGCTGGCAATATCTGTAACGATCACCTGTTCGCAGCGATAGGCAGCAGTGCCGCAAGAACCGACATTCGGGCCGATGGCTACTCCATTAATAGCAGCATTATAACTTTCTGGCAAACTGGGCGCGGCTCCGTGCAGCAAATGTTTGCCGTCTGGAGCTAGAATCAAAATCGAACCCATGACATTTTTAGATTGCTGTTCGATAATTTTAATTAAAGTATTTAAAGTATCGCCAAGAGTTGCGTCCTGAGCAATCATTTCTAAAATTTGTTTTTGACCTGTCAACCAATTTTCAGCTTGCTTGCGCTCGGTAATGTCCCGGGCAATCCACAAAGCCGTGTTGTCTTTCATTGGCGAAATGGTAGCAGCAAACCACTTTTGTTCGCTGCCAATTTCCAGGTGATATTCACAATTCAAAGTTTGATTAGTAGAGACAGCGATAGTAATTTGCTCCAAAAAAAATTCTGCTGTTTCTGGATCGAATAGATCGTGAATTTTTTGACCTATAACTTCCGTCGGTGGCTTGTACAAAAGTTCGGGATTTGTCTGGGCAACTTTTAGATAGCGTCCCTCAATATCGAACACAAAAATTACGTCGTTCATGGCAGCGAACAATGCCCGCAATTCTGCTTCTGAAGCTTGCAGGGCGAGTTCAGCTTGTTTGCGATCGCTAATGTCGCGCCCCACTCCTTGGTATTCGATCGCCGCACCTCGATCGTCAAAAGTTGCCCTGTCAGTCCACTGTATCCAGCGAATTTCGCCCGTGTCGAGAATTACGCGGTGTTCCCAGGTAATAGCGGGATTTTGTAGGCTTAAAGAATTGAAAATATCGCTGCAAAAGTTTCTATCTTCTTCCCAAATCAAAGGCATAAAAGAATTGCCGATCAGCTCCGATCGCGATTTATTGAAATAGCGGCAGTAGGCATCGTTGACAAAAGTCACAACTCCGCTGGGCAAGAAACGGCAAATAAGTTCGGTTTGGTCTTCAATAATTGCCCGATAGCGAGATTCGCTCGCTTGCAGCGCGGCTTCTGCTAGGATGCGATCGCTAATGTCTGTACCGACGAACAGCAGCCCGATCGATCGCCCTTTGGAATCGACCACAGGTTTGTTTCTCCAGGTTATCCAGACTTTTTCCCCATTGCGGCGGATGTTTTCATTTTCGTGTTTGAAGTATTTGTCCGGCTGTGCCACACAGTCTCGAATCATTATGACTAACTGATTTTCCGACAATGTGGCCGGATCTACAATTGTGCCGATCGCACTTTTGCCAAGAATTTCTGCTTGTGAATACCCGAAAAAATTTTCCGCAAACTCATTAAAAAAAGTAATCTTGCCTTCATTGTCTAACTGCACAATCATGCTGTTAGCGTTCTCAACCAGTTGTCGGTACTTAGCTTCGCTCGATCGCAGCATCGATAGGCCGTACATCCCCGTAAAAACCGCCACCCCGCTCAAAACTGCCAGCAAGCCACCTCCTGAGAGCAACCACCCCCGCCGTGGCGAATTCTCGGGCCATCCTCCTGCGGGAATTGCTGCCAACTGCCAGGAACCGTTGGGCAAAATCACTTCCAACACCACCGGATTGTTCTGAAAAATCGAGTTGTCGCCGAAAAACACCTCACCTGACACTCCCTTCGCGTCTTTCCCCCGGACAGCGTATTGCACCTTGGCTGAGGGATCGTTGAGTCCCGCTTCCTCAAGCAGGACATTTTTTTCGAGGATCACACCGATCAACCCCCAGTAAACTCCTGTTTCGGGCTCGGCGTCGGGGGGGGTCAGAAAAATTGGCGATCGGCTGACGAAGGCCACGCCTCCCTCCAATAATTGCACGGGCCCGGCAAGCAGAGTTTTTCTGGTGTCGATCGCATCTTTGACCATTTGCCGCTGTTTGGGTAGCGTCATCAAGTCAACGCCGATCGCCTTTTCATTTCCATCCTTCGGATAAATATCAGCGATCGTCGTCCCTTTAACTAAAGTGATGTTGCGAATGCCGGTTTGCTGTGCCAGCAGAATTCTCGCCGTAGCTGCAAACTCGGCTGCGGTGATGTCTGGGTTGTGGGAAATGTCAGCTACCAATCCCCGGATCAAAAATAGCCGGGAATTCAAAGAACCTTCCAACTTTGAGCGGACTGTGCTGAGCCGATCGATCGTGCTAGCGCGGTTGTGTTGCAAAAATCGCTCTTGTTCCGATCGGTCTAAAATGCCAACTCCGACCAAAATTGCTACTAATGCCGAAAATGCTGCTAAATACGGTGAAATTTGGAATTTTTTCAGCTTAAAGTATTCCATCTGTCGGCAGTTCAACTATATTTTTAAGTCTTTAGATAGATTTATTTTAGTTTCATTTTCCTATGCCGATGCAAGATTTCCGGCAGACGGGGCTTTTCACAACTCTGCACGAGTTTTGTGTGTTCTAAGCTGTTGTACATCTAAATTGTTTATTTCAATTTCCTCGCACATTCTCCCCATTGGTGTCAACTTAAGGTCAAAAACTTTTGTATTTTTCGTTCGCAGCCGAAGCCAGATCCCCCTAAATCCCCCTTAAGAAGGGGGACTTTGAGTGCTTCTTGTCCCCCCCGACCTAAGGGGGGTTAGGGGGGATCTGGCATTAATCATCAGACAGAAGACTGGAATTACATTTGACGTGTTTGTTGACACCAATTCCCTCTCCCCCTCTCCCACTCTCCAGACTCGCGCACCCGAAACACGGGATTTGTTGGCTAAAATAAGGTTAGCAATAATTTTTGTCAGCGCTGGGCGCAAATAATTCATAGGGGCAATTTGATGCAGGAACAGTTGATGGAAGCGATCGCACCTTACCGCGATCGAGTAGATTATCTAGAAGTTCGCCTCGAACAAAGCGAGTCAACAGCCATTAGTTTTCGCGGCCCTCAGTTAGATGCAGTCAACCGCAGTTTCAGTCTAGCCGGCGGCATCCGCGCCTGTCACAAAGGCGGCTGGAGTTTTGTAACATTTAACGGTTTGGCTGAATTAAAAGCCCGGATTGAAGAAGCTGTCGTGCAGTCTCGTTTGGTAGGTAGCGAAAAAACTGTACTAGCAGATGTCACTCCGATTCAAGATTATGTAGCGGTGGAATTCGGTCGCGATCCGCGGTCTATTACTCTAGCAGAAAAACGCAAGTTGCTCGAATCTTACAACCAATTGCTGTTAGATTTCGACCCGCGAATTCAGACGACAATGGCCGGTTACAGCGATCGATTCGGGATTACTTATTTTGTGAATTCTCAAGGAAGTTGCATTGCTCAAGAGCGTTTGGACGTGACGGGGCGGTTTGGGGCGATCGCCCGCGGGGAAGGCGGTGTCGTCCGTCAAGGGTTTGAATCGATTCATTCGCGATCGGATTACAATGTCTTGACAAATATTGAAGATCGTGTTAAAAGCGCGGCGGTGCGAGCTGTGGGCCAATTAGAAGCAAAACCGGTCAAAGGCGGCCAGTATCCAGTGATTTTAGACCCTTATTTGTCGGGGGTATTTATTCACGAAGCTTTCGGCCATTTGTCGGAAGCTGACGGCATTTACGAAAACCCGAAAATGCAGGAATTATTGACTTTGGGCAAGCCTGTGGCGATCGAACAATTGAACGTAATTGACGACGCAACATTGCCGGGATTGCCGGGAACTCTCAAATACGACGACGAAGGAGTGCCTGCTCAGTGCAAGCATTTAATTAAAAATGGAGTTTTAGCAGCGAGAATGCACAATCGCGAGACTGCGGGCAAAATGGGGGAAGCTCCGACGGGAAATGCTCGGGCTTTGAGCGCTACTTTTATGCCGTTGGTGCGGATGACTAATACTGCGATCGAATCTGGCGCACATTCTTTCGATGAAATGGTGGGCGACATTGAGGAAGGAGTCTATGCAGTACGGATGTTGGGAGGACAAACCAACGGCGAAATGTTTACCTTTGCAGCAGCCGAAGGCTTCATGATTCGCAACGGCAAATTGGCCGAACCGGTGAGTGATGTCACCTTAAGCGGCAACGTATTTCAGACTTTAAAGGATATAGAGTCGATCGGCAACGACTCAGTTTATGCCTACGGCGGATGTGGAAAAGGTGGCCAAAGCGGTTTAGCTGTCAGCGTC
Organism: Microcoleus sp. PH2017_09_SFU_O_A; assembly: GCF_020738625.1. NCBI lineage: Bacteria > Bacillati > Cyanobacteriota > Cyanophyceae > Oscillatoriales > Microcoleaceae > Microcoleus > Microcoleus sp. PH2017_09_SFU_O_A. The sequence goes on along the minus strand of NZ_JAEQCF010000097.1, from coordinate 38,100 downwards.
GGCGGCCCCCATTTGCGGATCAAAAATGTTGTAGTCGGAGGCAGATAATATATAGCCTTTCGAGCTTTCATATGAGGTACTCATGGGGATAGGGCATAGGGGATAGGGCATAGGGCATAGGGCATAGGGCATACCTCACTTTTTTTAGAACCGCTATATAAAAACTGTTGAGTTTTGAATTTTGAGTTTTGAACTCAACAGTTTTTATCCCCATCGGCGAACCCAAGAGTTCAATAAAAAACCCGGTTTCTTGAAGAAACCGGGTTTTTTTCTACCAACTAAGAGAGGATTGAAAAATTATCGGGTAGAGGTTGCGGGAATTCTGCATTTCTCGCGCAACCCTCTCAACCAAACTACGGGCTAATTTTAGTGGCAGCGACTTAAAGCTGTCTCATCTCATCTTCAAGCACCCGAACCAAATCTTGATTGCCGCTGGCTCTAGCGACTTCGATGCGGTGCATCAGTTGCTTTTGAATGTTAGCGCGGTGGGTTTCAGCGATTTTTTTTACGTTTTGGCGATTTGTGTTCATGGTGAACGTTCCTTATATTAAATTTGGTGTAACTCCTACTTCTTTAATATAGCGCAAAATTTCAAAAAGTATCTAAATTTACAAAAAGTTTACAGTTATTGACCGATCGACCACAATAGTGTATACTATCTCGCATAAGTCAATAGCGATATCTTGACATTTCCAATAATTTAAATAGTAGGCGTCGGTCAGATTCCCGCTTCCCAACAAAATAATTACGTAGTTGCGCTTCAGCGCTCTTAGGTACGTAGTTGCGCTTCAGCGCTCTTAGGTACGTAGTTGCGCTTCAGCGCTCTTAGGTACGTAGTTGCGCTTGGGCGCTCTTAGGTACGTAGTTGCGCTTCAGCGCTCTTTGATATAGACAAAAGCGCCAAAGCAAAGGTACGTGCCTTAGTCAAAACTGAAAACTTCCCCCAGCACCTCTAGCAAATGGTGAAGGTGTGCGAGCTCGTGAGTTGCCATCAGCGAAATCCGAATGCGACTGACACTGACAGTCGGAGGCCGAATCGCCACAGCCAAAATACCCATTTCCTTGAGTTGGCTGCTAACTGCTAAAGCTGTGGCTGCATCTTTTAACAGCAGACTGAAAATTGGGGAGAGGGAATTGCTAATTGGTAATTGGCGATTGGTAATCGCCCCATATTTGAAAGTTTCAATATTTTGTTGCAACCGAACTCGGCGCTCTGGTTCTTGCTGTACAATTCTCACAGCTTCCAAAGCAGCCGCCGTGTCAGCCGGCGTCAATGCTGTAGTATAAATCCAACTCGCGGCTCGATTGCGGAGAAAATCAATTAAAGTAGCGGAGCCCGCAACGTAGCCGCCCAAACTTCCCAAAGCTTTGCTAAGCGTGCCAACTTGAATTAGCGGCAATCCCTTACAGCCGAAATGTTCTGCACAACCGGCACCGCTAGCACCGAAAACTCCTGTAGCGTGAGCTTCATCTACTAATACCATACAGTTAAATTGCTCGCCCAAAGCTAACAACTCCGGCAGCGGACACAAGTCCCCATCCATGCTAAACACGCTATCGGTAATAATTAAACACTTGCGGAATTTAGCACGATTTTGTTCTAGCTTGGCTTTTAAATCCTCAAGATTGCAGTGATTGTACTCTAGCGCTGTTGCACGGCTGAGTATGGCTCCATTTTTGAGACTCGAATGATTGTACTTGTCAGATAATATCAAATCGCGCTGGCCGACAACTGATGCGATCGCCCCTAAATTCGCTAAATACCCGGAACTGAATACTAAAGCGTCTTCAGTTTGTTTTAAATTAGCAATAGCCAGTTCTAGCTGTCGGTGCAAATCGCGGTGTCCGCTGACTAACCTCGAACCCGTCGCACCCGTACCAAATTCCTTAGTTGCAGCCATCGCCGCTTGAATCAACCTGTCATCGCCGGCAAGTCCCAGATAATCGTTGCTGGCAAAGTTAATCAGCCAACGGCTTGCTAATTTTACCACAGGCCCCGGACAGCTTTCGATCAATTGTGGCGATCGATACCAATCGGCCCGGCGAACAGTGTCCAGGGACTTCTCTAGCCAAGCGTAAGGGTCTGCATTCATATTGTCCAGCGATCGAGTAATAAGTTATATTGTCTTATAATCAGTCCCTGCCTATCAGAGAAGCATATGCCACTCACTAAAAAATACAGATTAGTCACCCGCAGTGATTTTGACGGTCTTGTCTGTGCCGTTTTACTCAAAGAACTCGATATGATAGACGAGATTAAATTCGTGCATCCTAAAGATATGCAGGATGGAAAAATCGAAATAACAAATAACGATATTACCACCAATTTACCATATGTTGAGGGAGTTCATCTAGCTTTCGATCACCATTTTAGCGAAACTCTCAGACATGAAAAAATCAAAATCAACCACATCATTGACCCCTATGCAGCTTCCGCAGCCAGAGTGCTGTATAAATATTATGGAGGCAGAGCAAAATTTCCTGATATTTCCGAGGCGATGATGCTAGCAGTTGACAAAGCAGACTCCGCTCAATTTGCCAAAGAAGAGGTTTTGCAACCGGAAGAATGGGTGCTGTTAAACTTCTTGATGGACGCCCGCACTGGCTTGGGCAGGTTTAAAGAATTTACGGTTTCCAATTATCAGTTAATGATGGAGTTAATTGATTACTGCAAAAATCATACCATCGATGAAATCTTGCAGCTTTCTGATGTGAAAGAAAGAGTAGACCTTTACTTCGAGCAATCCCAAAAATTTGAAGACCAAATACAGCGCTGCGCCAAAGTTTACGATCATTTAGTCGTTTTAGATTTGCGTAACGAAGATGTGATTTATGCGGGAAATCGTTTTGTAATTTACGCTTTGTTCCCCGAGTGCAATATCTCGATTCACACACTATGGGGACTGAAGCAACAAAATACTGTTTTCGCCGTTGGTAAGTCAATCTTCAACAAAACTTCTCAAACTAATATAGGGGAGTTAATGTTAAAATATGGTGGGGGCGGCCACCGGAATGCGGGAACTTGTCAGATTGAAAATGATAAAGCTAGTAAAGTTTTGAAAGAGTTAATTGCCCAGATTGAGCAAAAGGGTTAAATTAAATTAACTTGATATTTTTGGCAGTCAGGACTTGAGTCTTTGATGATTTAAATTTTCAGGATTCAAGTCCTTACTACAAAAGGGAATGTTTAGAACTCAAGTCCTTGCTGCTAGCGGGAGTTTAGTCCTCAAGGTTTTGAGGTTGGGGGTTCGGGGCGTTGAAATTTTCTGCACTCTTGCCTTTGACTGGCGGCAAATAATCTACTAAACCCATATCAAAAGCCACATCCGGCAAATCGGCAGCGTTATAATTTCCTGCTTCAAACAATCGCCCAGGAGTAAAACAAGGCTGCTTCAATCTTACCACTTCGCTAGGCGAAAACATTCCCCTAAACATTTTGCGTTCGAGTCCCATAATTTCTGCTCCTAAAACAACTCTCGCATTAATCTTAACAATTTTTTGCCTGTCGCTTCCCAATTAAATAAATCCGCCGTCTCCCGAGCTTTTTGGGCTACCTGAAAACGCATGGGATCCTCCACAATTTTTCGCAACTGTTCGCGAACAGACTCAACATTTGGTTCGGCCCAATGAGGAGCATTTCTAATTTTAAGATACTGAGTATCGTAACATTCTCCGACGGGAATTAGATCGTGAGCAATGGGATAACAGTTAGCACTATTTGCGTACTCCGTCGGGCCACCGTACACAGTCATAGCGACTGGTAAACCCGCAGCAAAGGCATCCAAAATTTTAATCGCAAAACCCTCGCCACGAAACGGAGCCAAAAAAGCATCTGCTGATAAGTATAAATCCGCTAGTTCTGTTTTAGTAAAAAATTTAGGCTTTATCTCTATTTTCGGCTTTAATTTGCCGAATTGTCTTTCCATATTTATGATATGTTCGGTTATGGCATCAGGATTTTTGCCACCATCTTTGACGATCAACTCTACGTTGGCATCATCTTGAAACTCTTGATAAAATGCTTGGATGGCGAGATCCGTGCCAAATCTATACAAGTCAAAAGAATTGGTCATGTGCAGAATAGATTTTACATCGTTCTGGTTTTTTTTAGGTCTGGAAGAATAGAGTTGCGAAATTAAAGGATTGAAACCTAGAGGTATGACGGAGACTTTTTTTGTCGGACATCCAGCTTGGACTAAAACGTTTTTAGAATATTCACTGACGGCTATGATGTGGGATGAATTGTTGACAGCATCGTAAATCCAGTAATCATATTCATCATCATTTCTGGCGAATTCGTAATTGATGGCAAAAAATTCTAAGTTGAGGTGTCCGCTGAGTTCTTTTAAAAAGAAAGGTTTCCAATAATGAGACCATTTTAGCTGAAATAAATCTGATGGTGCGGTGTTCATCCACTTGGCTAGGAGGTGGTTTTCTTCGGCTGTGGAATAGCGTGTGAGGTGAGATGCGATTTCTGAGGGTTCGACTGAAATAGAAATCCCCATTTTGTCTAAGGTTTTCGCCAGCGATAGGGTAATGTCGGCGAAGGAATTAAAATTTTGAAAGCCGACGTTAAAGTGAACCATAATTAGTTATTGGTTATTGGTTATTGGTTATTGGTTATTGGTTATTGATTGTAGGGTGCGTCAGGCGAGTAGGTTTTCAATACAAACTCAGGATTTTTGCCCTGACGCACCTTGGGTTTATTGAGGTGAGAAGGTTTTCAATACAAATTCAGGATTTTTGCCCTGGCGCACCTTGGGGTTTATTGAGGGTTGATTAATTAATACCATTTCTCTAAAATTGTGCAACACTCTTCGACCCCCCCTAGCCCCCCCATGAATCAGGGGGGGAACAAGAATACTGTTATTTCGTTGAAAATTGGTATAAATTATTCATAAAAACATTTGTACAAGCCTCCACGTGAAAGATGCGGATTCATGAGATTGTTGATATAATTTAGGGATGTTCGAGTGCGACGCACCCTACGACTCACATCTCAAAATATACGATTTAAATGCGGTACAGCTTAGGATTTTGCTAAAGTGTAAGGTGCGTCGCTTGATGATTTTGCATATATAGCCTTTCTCAAAAAGATGAGGTATGGCTGACGGCTTATATAATAAACACTAAGAGGGGCTGAAGCCCAACAACGTACCTCATCTTTTTGAACACCGTTATGATTTAGGGATTGTTGATGGCGACGCACGCTACGACTAAAATCTAAGATCGCCAATGGTATGATTTTGCTAGGATGCCGATCGCACTAATATGACTGTACAGTCGCATCCGCGCGCCACAGCTTCCGGGATGTTCCCCTGAATCACCTGTTTCAGCAGCCCTTCGCGACTGGCTCCCAGGACGATCGCATCACATTGATCGTTTTGAGCCAAATCAATTAAAGCATCCGACACCGACTTAGCGCAAACCGCAGTCACTATTACTTCACAACTAACCCGCCCCTGAATAAACTTCGCAGCTTGCTTTAATTCGGCGCGCGAGGGCTCCGCAACAGAAGGCTGGTGCACCTGACACAATTTAATCTCCGATAAGGCACTCGCAGCCACGAAAGCAGGTAGCAGCCGCAATGCCGCAGCTTGCTTGTAACTGCCGCGAATTGGTACTAACCAGCGCTGCAAACCCATCAGTGTGTGCAATCCCAATTCTGGCGCCCGAATGTCGGAATTGGGCGAGGAAAATTCAGTCTCTGGTGTCGCTGATGAATTTGATGTCACAAATTGAGAATTTTCTGCGTCATCAACTCCTGCGGCATTTAACTGCCATTCTGTAGACGCATATTCCCGCCCGCTGCTAGCGGCTGAAAACTCATTTTTCTGGCGTGTTACTAATAGTTTTTCGCTCCATTTAACTAAAACTACTTCGCAGCCTGCTTGCCGAATTACGGTATCGACCACATCGCCAAAAATGCGTCCAGTTGTGGATAATTCGCCTTGCCAGCCCATCAAAATTAGGTCAATGTGACGCTCCCTAATTGTCTCTAAAATCGCGTGAGGCACGTCGTGAGCTACCCGAATTTGAGTGTGTACTGGCAAGTTCCAATTGCGGATAATGCGCTCGGCTTGTTGCAGCAGGCGGCGGCTTTTTGTGGTTCGCACTGCGCTTTCTGAGGGGGAACTGTTGCGCGGTACGATGATGATTTGCAGGCATTCTAATTCATAATTGCGATCGCGCGCAATGGCGGCCGCGAGTCGCAGCAAGGCGGGTGCTGTTTGCGGGTTGGAAAGCGGCACTAATAAGCGGCCGTTTCCGACTTGTGGCGCTCTGGTTTGATACACTACATAGGATGGTTCTGGATGCGGGCCTTGGGTTGTTTCTCCGCTGAGGCGATCGGATTCTACTCGGATTATGTCGCTGCGGGTAATAATTCCAACTAGATGCCGTCCTTCTATGACGGGCAAGCGGCTGATATTGTAGTGATTGAGTCTGTACAGTACCTCGCTTAGGGTATCCTTGGCTTTGACTGCGATCGGCTGTGCAGTCATAAATTCTTTGAGCAGTGTCTTGCCGGACAAATTCTGCTCGCTGGCTTTTGCTAAATCGGTTTGACTGATAATGCCGACCAGTTTACCATTTTCAACTACCGGAAAGCCGCGGTGGTGCGATCGCGAAAAAGCCTGCATCACTTCATCGAAAGTCAGTTGACTCGAAAGAGTTTCAACTCGGCGCTGCATCACGTTAGCTGCGTACAAGTCGCTCAAACCATCAACCGCAGGTTTATCTTTGGTGAGATGAATGCCGCTAAACTCCAAAAGGCGATCGTACAAAGAGCCGCTGTCCACCTTTTCGGCGACTAAATAAGCAACTACAGAACAGATCATCAAAGGTAGCACCAATTTGAAATCCGCCGTAATTTCAAACACAATAACTACCGCCGTAATCGGCGCCCTAGAAACCGCACAAAAAAACGCTCCCATTCCCGCCAAAGCGTAAGTTACCGGCAAACCAACACCCAGCCAATGTGCTTGGATAATTCCCACGATATGGCCGAGTGCCGAACCGAGAACTAAAGAAGGTGCAAACAATCCTCCCGGAGCTCCCGAAGCTGCGGAAAGAATTGTCAAACAAAAGTGAGCGATAAAAGCAATTAAACTGGTGGTTCCGCTAGCTTCTCCGGTTAGCAAAAACTCGCGCAAACCAGTATTATTGCGAAAATTTTCTGGCAAAGCAGCGATGACTATACCACAGATAAACCCCGCACAAGCAATTCGCCAAGGTAAGGCTAATTTCAGCGTTTTTCGATTGAAGTGCAAACCAGCAATAATCCCTTTGCTGAACAAAGCTCCCAGCAATCCCGCTAAAACTCCTAACAGTATATAGAACGGAATTTCCTGAGGAAAAAAACTAATTTTATACTCTCGCAAATTGAGATTTAAACTATCTCCGCCCAAAAGCTGCGAAACAACCGCACCGATGAAAGAAGCAATAATTGCCGTACCTAAAGTCAAGCCAGAAACATCGTGCAGCAGTTCTTCAACTACAAACAAAACCCCTGCAATCGGAGCATTAAAACCAGCAGCCAGTCCCGCCGCTGCACCGCAAGCAATCAATTGGCGGCGGTAGTCTGGGGAAGTCGGCATCAAGTTACCTATCCAGCCGGCCAAAGACGCTCCAATTTGGACGGTTGGGCCTTGTCTTCCCAGGGTTAAACCGGAACCAACTGCTAAAATAGTGGTCAGAAGTTTAACGACAGCTACTCGTAAATTCAAAGAAAGATTGACACCAGCGAGGGCAGCTTTGACGTGAGGAATGCCACTACCAGCAGTTTCTGGAGCGAAACGTTCAACTAAAAAACCTGTTAGAAACCCGCCTAATAAACCGACAGCCGGAAGCAAAATTAAAGCTGGAATTAGCGTTGAGGTAGCAACTCGCCAACTGCCGAGCCATCCGACTCCTAATTTGAGCAAGACGCCAGCCAATCCTGAAATTAAACCGATCAGGCAAGCTTCAAAAATAGCGAGGCGTTTGGGGCGTAAAAAAAGCTGAGATTCGATGACGCTGGAAGGTTCCCTAAGTTGTTTAGGGATAGTAATGTACGGCATAAATAGGGTAGATGACCTAAGAATTGTATGCTCGATTAGACTTTAGCAAACATTCGGTATGTTTGGGGAAATACAGCAAATATTAATGGCTAATTTACTATTTTTTCGATGCCATAATTTTGATTTCTATACTATAGCAGTTCTCGTAAATAATCATTTTACAAGACGACGGTCTAATACATCGATGTCAGGAGGTTGAACAGTTATGGTCAAAGTAGGAAGAGCAGGGTTTATATATCTTTGTTCTTGCCTAAGCATTGTTCCAAAATGAAGCAAATTTAATTAGAGTGGCAACACATTAAAGAAGATGAATTAGCTGCGACATTAATTGAGATTACAAAGTGTTGAAAAATTTATGATTTTTCTTGAATTCTTTTAATTAGGTTTAGTGCCTTTTCATAATCATCTTTTCTTGCTTGTTTCTGAAATAAGTCGGCGGCTTTTTGTAAATCTTGTATCGCACCCTGCTTATCTCCTAATATCGCTCGCGCAATACCAAGGTTGGCGTAGGCTTCAGCATAGTCTGGGTTGATTTTTATAGCCTGGTCGTAATCGGCGATCGCACCCTGCTTGTCTGCTAAGCTCGATCGGGTGACACCTCGGTTATAGTAGGCATGAGCATTGTTGGGGTCAATTTTTAGGGCTTGGTCGTAATCGGCGATCGCACCCTGCTTGTCTCCCAATTGATCGCGGACTAAACCTCGGTTGTAGTAGGCTAACGCATAATTAGGGTCAATTTTCAGGGCTTGGTCAAAATCTGCCTTCGCACCCTGCTTGTCTCCTAATTTTGCTCGGGCGATACCCCTGCCCATATAGGCATTGGCATAATTAGGATTAAGCTTAATTGCTCGATCGCAAGCCTCTACAGCGCCCTGATAATCTCCTTGGTGGTACTTCTGTCCAGCCAAATTATAAAATTCCTCCGCCGTCATCCCAGGCGCCCCAGCCTCACTCACAAGCTGCACGGACAAATCCACTCGATCGTAATGCTCAATCTGTGCCGCCGCGATCGATTTAGCTTCTCTGGCGTCAACTGCGGGGTGGTGGGCGATGAAAATAGTTGCAGTTAAACCAATTAATGTTGCTGGTATTCGGTGATGTAAGTTCATAATTTTAGTTAAAAATTTATTTTTTCCGAACTGTCAAATCTGAGAAATCCTGTGTTATACCAAACAGTAAATATTTTTGATATGGCAATCATAAATCAATACGCTTGGGTTAAGACCGTCCGGTCAATAAAACGATATGAAAAATAGACTCTGCGTTGGCGCGTGCCTGCCCGTTGGCGAAGCCGCCCTGAAAGGGCTAGGGCTTATGCTTCGTTCCTCTCTTCGGACAATTGCTAACCCAAGCGTATTGAATCATAAATGATTTAGATAAATCTGTAGGGGTAGTACCTTTCTTTGCCTACCCTCCTACTTATACTCTTTTTTGCAAAAAGTTGTTTTTGGTAGTGCGAGTTCAAGAGGGCGCACTACCCAAGTTAGCGTGTTCGATGCTCTCTAGATTATTGAGGACTTGACGGTGTGCCTTGAATTTTTTTAATTAACTCTAGCACCTTTTGAGAACTCTCATTGTCTCCTTGTTTCTGAAATAAGTCGGCGGCTTTCTGAAGATCTGCGATCGCTTCTTGCTTGTCTCCTAATTGTGCGCGTACACCACCCCGGCCTATGTAGGCTGGTGCATTATTGGGGTCAATTTTTATGGCTTGGTTGTAATCGGCGAGGGCAGCTTGATTGTCTGCTAAGATATACAGGATAAAACCCCGCTTGATGTAGGCTTCAGCATATTGGGGGTCAATTTTTATGGCTTGGTTGTAATCGGCGATCGCAGCCTGATTGTTTTTTAACCTTAAGTGGGTAACACCCCGGTTCAAGTAGGCTGAGGCATTTTTGGGGTCAATTTTTATGGCTTGGTCGTAATCGGCGATCGCACTCTGGCTGTTTCCTAAATCATCCCGGGCATTACCCCGACCGATATAGGCATTGGCAAAATTAGGATTAAGCGCAATTGCTCGATCGTAAGCCTCTATAGCACCCGGATAATCTTTTTCGCGGTACTTCTTGACACCCAGATTATAAAATTCCTCTGCTGTTTGCTCGTTCCCCAGAGGCTTGCTGGCCACACGCACAGACAAATCCATTCGAGCATAACTATCACTGATTGATTTGGCAGAGTTTGTTGCAACTGCGGGCGGCTGGGCGATGATAATAGTTGCAGTTAAACCAATTAATGCTGCTGGTAGTCGTCGATTAAAATTCATGATTTTAGTTGATGGTTGAGTGTGGTTTTATAACTTTTAAAGCTGAAAGTTTCTGCGATTCTAGCGACTTTCAGATATTAGATTAAGGAAGATTTTATGTTGTCCCTTGAATTCTTTTAATTATCTTTAGTACCTCTTGGTACATCTCTTTGTTTCCTTGTTGCTGAAATAAGTCGGCGGCTTTCTGAAGGTCTGCCACCTCTCCCTGTTTGTCTCCTAAGCTCGATCGCGTAATAGCACGGTTGAGATAGGCAAAGGCATAGTTGGGGTTAATTTTCAGGGATTTTTCGTAATCGGCGATTGCTCCCTGTTGGTCTCCTAATTCATCGCGAACATTACCCCGACTGGTATATACCGCAGCATCGTTGGGGTTAATGTTCAGAACTTGGTTGTAATCGGCGAGGGCACCCTGCTTGTCTCCCAATTGATAGCGAGTTTTCCCGCGGTTGTAGTAGGCTTTGGCATCGTTGGGATTAATTTTCAGAACTTCGTTGTAATCTTGTATCGCACCTTGCTTGTCTCCTAATCTATTGCGGGCATTGCCTCGATTGCCGTAGGCTTCGGCATACTTAGGATTAATTTTCAGGGCTGCGTCGAAATCGGCGATCGCACCTTGGTTGTCTCCTGAGCCTGAGCGGGCAATCCCTCGGTTGTAGTAGGCATTAGCATAGTTGGGGTCAATTTTCAGGGCTGCGTTGTAATCTGCGATCGCACCCTTATTGTCTCCTGAGGCTGAACGGGCATTACCGCGATCGTTATAGGCAGAAGTATAATTAGGATTAAGCGCAATTGCTCGACTGTAAGCTTCTATCGCACCCTGATAATCTCCTTTGTCGTACTTCTGTCCACCCTGATTGTAAAAATCCTCCGCTGTTTCCCCTGCCGCCGATAGCTCACTCGCAACTTGCACGGACAAATCCACTCGATCGTAAGTATCAATCTGCCCAGTAATTGATTTAACAGTGATTGATTTAGCTTCTCTGGCGTAAACTGCCGGGCATTGGGAGATCAAAATAGTTGCAGTCACACCAATTAATGTCGCTGGTAGTCGGCAGAATAAATTCATACTTTAAGTGGAAAACTGAGTATTGGTCGAGACAGTTTGATCCTCAAAAGCTCTATCTTGGCATGGATCGATGCGGTCAATAGTTTAGTTGTTTATGGTACAATACGGTTGACTTAAGAACAATCTGACTTTCAAGAAATGCCTGTATTGCCTAGAAAATCTTGAGATGACATTCGTCAAAAAGCGTTAAGTCCACCGTATTGGTTTATGGTGATTCTTGAAGTCTATTAATTATATTTATTGCCTTTTCGTAAAGAACTTTATTGCCTTGTTTCTGAAATAATTCTGTGGATTTCTGAAGATCTGCGATCGCACCCTGCTTGTCTTTTAACCTCGATCGAGTAATCCCCCGATTGTAGTAGGCTAAAGCATAGTTGGGGTTAATTTTCAGGGCTTGTTCGTAATCGGCGATCGCACCTTGACTGTCTCCTGAGTCATCCCGGACATTGCCCCGATTGACATAGGCGGTGGCATTGTTGGGGTTATTTTTGATGGCTTGGTCGTAATCTGCGATCGCACCCTGTCTGTCTCCTGACTCATCGCGGAGATTGCCTCGATTGATATAGGCATTAGCATCATTGGGCTTAATTTTTATTGCCTGGTCAAAATCTGCCTTCGCACCCTGCTTGTCTCCTGAGTTCGATCGGACAACACCGCGATCGTTATAGGCCTCGGCATAATTGGGGTTGAGTTTAATCGCTTGAGTGTAAGACTCTATAGCACCCGGATAATCTCCTTGTTTGTACTTCTCTACAGCCTGATTGTAAAATTCTTCCGCTGTTTGGTTTTGTGTCAAAACCTCACTCGCTACCTGCGCGCCTAAATCCACCTTCGTTGAAGCCAACAATCTGAAATTTTGGTCGATTGGAATTCTCAATGAAAAGCTTTTATTTTCGGCATAACTCGGTTGACAATTTACTAAACCTGTGGTTGTTGAAACAACTAATCCTGTCAACAGTCCAGTCAAGATTTTAAACTTCATCCTAATCTCCACCTTTTGGTAATTTCAAGCAACTATTTTGACATCTGCGGTTATTTAGGCGATCGCCTCCACCAGCGTTGTCAAATCCGGCACTTCTAAATCCGGCTGGGCGCTGGCCGGCAGTGTCGCACCAAATCCTGTTCGATCGTATCTCCGATTTACCCAAACTGTCGATATTCCCATATATGAGGCTGGTACAATGTCGTGATACAGGCTTTGAGCGACGTGCAGGAGTTTTGACGGTGGTATGCCCATTTTCTCGATCGCCATTTCAAAGTTGCGAGTTGACGGTTTGTACGATCGTACTTGTTCCGCCGTAATTACCCAATCGAATTCAACTTTTAAATGTTTGGCAGTACCAACAAACAAATCGTCATCAATGTTGGAAATTACCGCCAATTTATATTTTTGCTTGAGCGCTCTCAAAGCTGCAACTGTATCCGGGAAAGGCTGCCAATTTTTTATCGATTCAACCAAACAATTAATTTCTGTTGCCGACTCTGTTTCTGTCGGTTCAAAACTAAATCTTTTACCAATTTTTCTGACTATTTCTTGCAGGATTTCCCGATATTTGATATACTCACCCTTGTCTTTTTCCAGTTCCGATTCAAACTCAGCAAACATTTCTAAAGTTCCCTCATCGCTAAAATCGATTTCGCGGTTGGACAGCAACTGTTTCAAGACTGGTAATATCCCACTTTCCCAATCTATGAGGGTGCCGTAGCAGTCAAAACTCACAACTTCAAATTGATTAAAATCTAACATCTGTCATTCCTCCTATTTTATCGAGACTGAGCCAGTCCAACCTATAGAAACCGATTTTTTACAGAGATTAAAGGCGATCGACCAGTTTCTTAGGAAAAAACCCGGTTTCTGAGCAGCAATCCGTAAGTCCTGTTGATTCTATTTTACGGTTGATATTCAGCAAAAATTTCAATTTTGCCGACAATATTGCGATTGAAGTCTGCCAACTCTTCTGCTGGAATCCAATACTCTTGGTGAATCGAACTGCCGACTGTTTGGACGGGATATTTATTCAAGAATTCAGCCAAAACTCTAAACCTGGTTACATAACCAAAATATCCCGATGCTGCATCTTTGGTATTCCAATCTCGTGCAATTTGTATGGCATATGCTTTGTGAAGTACGGGATAAAAAATAGGCTGGAAAGACAGTCGCGGCGGAAATACCATAAAATCGCTTTCTTTAATTAATTCCATTTCTTTTTTTCCGACTGCTCTAAACAGAGTTACCGTCTCTTTATCTGATATGTTTATATTTTTAAACCAATCTTTCCAAGCCTCCCAATTGTGAATTATTTTAGCCACTTCCTTGTAACCAGCAGCCCGAGGATGGGAACCGTCATTGTTGGTAAGTTCTTCGATCCAAATCTCTGATTTTTCCAGCGGGGTACAAATATCTAAATAAGGCACATTTAACTCGCTACAAACTTGGGAAAACTGCTCGGATAAACTGGCTATTCTGATTGTGCGCTCGACATCAATAACTGGCGGCGGCCCTATCATTAAGACTGGCACTCTTTCTTTCGCAGAGTTGAGAATATAGCGGAGATTTTCAATTGACTTTTCAAGTAAGACGCGAGTTTTTCCGTTTTCAAAATAAGTGTCGTTGACGCCAAAGGAAAATACTATTCTGCCGTCGCAGTAGTGAGGTAAGCGACAAGAAATTTCGCTGAACCACCGAGTTTCTATATCCGTACTGGTTTCTCCCCGCACTCCTAAATTATAGTAGGTGATATCCTGTCTTTGCCCGCTGGCTGCCGCACAAACACGTCCTGTCCAACCAAGATATTTGGGGTCGCCTGTACCATTGACAAAAGAGTCGCCGATAAAACAAATACGCATATTATGTCTGGGAATGGGGAATGGGGAATTGGGAATTGGGAATGGGGAATGGGGAATTGGGAATTGGGAATTGGGAATGGATAATTGGGAATTGGGCGGAGCGAAGGGATTGGCCAAACAGGGAATTGAGAATTGGGAATTGGTTATTTTTTATTAGAAAAACTCCTCACAAGTAACCACTAACCACTAACCACTAACCACTAACTATTAACTACTAAGCTGTTGGGCATCTTAATTGTATTTTTTGGGCGGTTTCTGGGAGCCACCACACGGGTGCATCTCACTCACTTTTGGGGAGGGCGAAGCATGACCGCATATAAATTATTAGTTATAATCCCATATTGACTGCGGTCATGCTTCGCCCCTACAAACATATTTGTTAAAACCAGATGCACCCCACCCACAAGCATTTTATCAAACTTGACTGCACAATTTAAATGCACTTGGGCTTAACCACTAACCACTAACTATTAACTATGAACGATTACCAATTATCGATTGCCAATGCCGTATGCCCTGTTTGCCCAATTCCCATGAATTTAGTTTTTGCCGGTGACGGACAATCCCTCTACAATTACAGATGGTGTGTGGCAAGAACCGTTCCACTCGGAGTCTCCTCCTAATTCTACCAATTGTTTGAGGACGCTGTAGACGTTGCCGGCTACCATGGTGTCTTTGATTCTGCCGATTATTTGACCTTTTTTGACTCTGTAGCCGAGATCGACGTTAATTGAAAAATCGCCGGAAATTCCGGCACTGCCGCCGAGCATTTGATCGATGACAATGCCGTCGTCTAATTGAGTGATTAAGTCAATTAACGATCGCTCTCCTGGTTTAATCAAAACATTAAACAAACTCGGCGTTGGATAGCTGCCCAAACCGGGGCGAAATCCGTTGCCGGTGGTGCCGCTTCCCAAGGCTCGACCGGTGGTGCGATCGGTATAAAATAGCTGCAATACTCCGCTGTTGATAAAGACGATCGCCCGAGTGGGAGTACCTTCGTCATCAAAAGGACAGCTATAGGGCCCGATATCCGGCTGCTGCGAGAGAGTGACAAGGGGCGATGTTACTTGTTGGCCCAATCGATCGTTCCAAGGAGAAGCGCCTTCGAGTACCTGTTTACCATTCAACGCCGCACAGACAGTCCCCCACAGCAAATCGGCTGCTTTGGCTGTAAACAGTACCGGCACGCGGCCCGTGGCGGGGGCTACATTTTCTTTCGCCCATTCCAAACGCTGCAAAACGCGCTTGGCGCTGGTGGTTAAGTCGAGGGTGCCGCGTTCGGTTTCGCCATCCCAAATGTTGAGGAAATCTTCGCCGCGGACTAATTCTGCTGACAAATAACCGCTGAGGGTGGTGTCGGTGTGGCTAGAATCCAAGCCTCTGGTATTCAGCAAGCGGGTGCTTTCGATTTCGCAGTCGAGCTCGGCGGTGCAGAGGCTTTCGGGATAGGCTTCGCGGACGATCGCGATCGCCTCTTTTCCCCAGTTTACTAACTGTTCGGCTGGGATTGACACTCCGCGATCGGGATACACAACTTTGTCACCGGTGCCGAGTTCGATGGTTTCCGGCTCGTTGAGTTGCGAAAGTGCGATCGCGCGATCGACCAAAATCTGCGGTTCCACGGGCCCGTAGGCTACCGCCAAACCCGGCCGCCCGTCCCGCCACAGCCGCAGCGCAATGCCTTCTGCTTGGGCAGTTTCTAGCTGTTTGAGGCGGTTTGCTTCAAAAAAGACCGGCCGCGAGAGCGATTGCGATTCCAATACCTCAGCAGCTTCGGCACCTGCTTTGGTGGCTAATTCTAGCAGTTGTTCTGCTGATTGGTGATTGGTCATTGTTGTAGTTGACAGTTGACAGTTGACAGTTGACAGTTGGCAGTTGACAGTTGACAGTTGGCAGTTGGCAGTTGGTAGTTGACTGTTGTCATTTGTCGGTTGTCATTTGTCATTGGAAGCAATTACCGATTGCCAATTACCAATTACCGATTGCCAATTACCAATTACCAATTACCGATTACCAATTACCAAATTTTTGCGACCGATGCCAGATCGGTTATTGCCAAGGGATCGACTAATTAGTTAGTTAATTAGTTAGTTCGTGCAGCAGCCAAAATCCTGCAAAAGATTCCGATTGTGGATTCGACTGAATTGCTAAAAAATGTACTTGTTTTGCTTGCTTTTTCGCCGCTTCAAATCCTTTCGCTTCTTTCTCAGTTGCTGAGTCTCTGAGATTAGCTATAATCCAGCGATCGTTAGCTCCCGTATCTAATACCAGCCTAGGGATAGGGGCGCTATCATATCTGAGAAAAGCTAATTCCAAACCCGACATCCAACCTGCTAAAGCCGTTGCTCTCGATGAGTAGATGATTAATCCTGGAATTTGTGTTTCCGGGGCGAGGCGTGTCATCGGGAGTCCGAAAGCTTCGCCAAATCCAATATCCCACTCGGACATTTCGTCAAAAGCTGCGATCGGCAAACTCACAAACGACCATTTTTCGCCGATCAAGGCATCCGGCAGCGCTATGGGCGTTTCGGGTACAAATTGAACGGTGGGGTTCACAACCGGCTGATAACCCGGTTCGGCGGGATAAACGTCTTGCATCCGTTCTTCCAGCCACAGGCTGAGGGCGAGGGTGCGGCGGCTGGAGGCTGAGGGAATATCCAATTCCTCGCAGGCTTTGGTAATCATGTTCGCCATTTGGCGGCGAAAAAAGCGGATTTTTTCGGGTGGTTTCGGTGCAGAGGCGATCGCATCTTTAATTGCACCAGCCAGCCACAGGGAATTCACGGTTGTACTGGGGCAGAATTGCGAATAGCGAAACAGAGATTCTGCCTTGTCGCCTACATTCAGCGGGCTTTCGCAAATCAACACTTCCCATTTTTTTTTCTCTCGCTCGTCTAGGATTGGACGGCTGTAAAAGTCGAGTTCCCAAATAGTAGCCATGCCGCGCTGTTAAAAATTAATCCTTTCTCATGTTACCTGACATCGGGCAGGTTTCTGATGAGTGAGAATTTAAGACTGATTTTCAATTGCGGGCGATCGCGCTTACCAAAGAAATGGGTTTAAAGCCCCGTCTTTCAAGACGGCTTTTCTTGATTCTGGATATAGCGTTTGAGGACTTCCAGTGGCGCTCCTCCGACAGAAGCAGCAAAATAGCTAGGACTCCATAAAGCTTCTTTCCCGCAAGGCTTTGGAAACCCCTCTTGTCCATATTTCCTGCTAGAAACGCCCTTGAGTGCATTCACCATAGCAGAAATCGATAGCTTGGGAGGATACTCGATCAAAGCGTGGATGTGGTCGCTTTCTCCATTAAACTCTCGAATCTGAAAATTCATCTTCTTAGCCACATCCCTAAACGACGCTTCAATCACCGCAAGGCTGTTGGCAGTAAATACCGACCTACGATATTTGGTCACACAGACCAAGTGAATTTTCAGATCCGTAATGCTGTGCCTTTCTTTGCGAAGAAGAGTTTTCATCTTGAGCGCACCGATGTATAATTGAGCAACAGACCAACTATAGCACCTCAACGTGAAAGCCAGATATCGCTACCGATTCTACCCAACAAACCAGCAACGACAAAGCTTAAGTCGGTTGTTCGGCTGCGTCCGGGTAGTTTGGAACGATGCGTTGGCTTTGTGCAAGGCTTCCTCCAAATTGTCAAGCAACGGAGATTTGCAGAAATTGCTTATCACTGAAGCGAAAAAGACTGAAGAAAGGTGCTGGCTGTCAGAAGTTTCAGCAATACCATTGCAGCAGTCCATCGCCGATTTAGGTGTTGCTTATAAAAACTTTTTTAGCTCTCTCAATGGCAAGCCCAAAGGCAAAAAGTTAGGCAGTCCCAGGTTTAAGAAAAAGACCAATCAGCAATCGGCAAGACTAACTCGCGGCGGTTTTTCAATTAACAATGAAACGGTTTACTTGGCAAAAATTGGGAGTGTAAATCCAATTTGGTCAAGAGAACTGCCGTCTGAACCTAGTTCTGTAACAGTAATTAAAGACTGTGCCAACCGTTATTTTCTCAGTTTCGTGGTCGAGATCGAACCAGTCAATATCAATCCTAAAAACCAAAGCATTGGGATTGACCTGGGGATAAAAACCTTCGCGTTCATGAGTGATGGCACAAAAGCTGAAAGCCCAATCTACACAAAGATTGACCGCAAAGTGAGGAAGTTGCAGCGCAAGTTGAGCCGACAAGAAAAAGGCTCCAGAGGCTGGGAAAAGACTCGGATTAAAATAGCCAAAACGCACAACAAAATTGCGGACACGCGCCAAGACTTCCTGCACAAGCTATCGACTAAAGTGGTCAGCGAAAACCAAGCCATCATCTTAGAAGACTTGAATGTGTCGGCAATGATGAAAAACCGCAAACTTTCTAGGGCAATCAGCCTTCAGGGTTGGCGACAATTCAGAGTATTTTGCGAGGCTAAGTCGGTCAAATACGGCAGAGAGTTTGTAGTAATTAGTCGTTGGGAACCGACCAGCCAAGTTTGTTCCGAATGTGGATACAAATGGGGCAAGCTAGACTTAAAAGTGCGGTCAGTGCAGTGCGTAAATTGCGGGGCTACACACGACCGCGACGAGAATGCCGCCAAGAATATAAATAAAGTCGGGATGGGGAATCGCCACGACTCTAAATGCACGTCGAGACGGAGTAAAACTATTTCGGTAGTATCTGTCGGTGAAGCGTGAAGAATCCCCGTCCGCGACGGTCGGGGAGTATTTCAACTAACTAATTATGCCTCTGCCTACTTGGCGGGCGATCGCACTTTCCCCAAAAATACCGCTCTCCCTCGCCGCTTCCCGTCTAAATTTCCGCAGCAGCACCCAACCGGACACATTAGCAATTGCGATCGTAACAGTTCCCCAGCAATCTCAACCCGCGATATTTGTTAAACTTGTCGAAGCCAAGGAAAACTCAAACTATAGCTTGATCCCATGAGACAAATCATTCTCGACAAGATTGTTTCAACCCTACAACCTTTAGATTTTGTTCTCGCTTTGTGGCAGGGAGGTTCAGCAGCCCACGGCTACACAGACGAATGGTCAGACCTCGATATTGCAGTTGTGGTTGCAGATAACTGCGTCGAACAAGCGTTTGAGATTGTCGAAAAAACTATCGCCGAAATTGGTGAAATCGAACTCAAATATCGAGTTCAAGAACCTGCTTGGCACGGTCAATCCCAGTGCTTTTGGTGGCTCAAAGAAACCCCACCGTTCTTGCTAATTGATTTTGCCGTTTTCCGGCGCAGCAGCCGCAATCCGTAGGGGCGAAGCATGACCGCAGAAAATATGGGATGATAACTAATAATTTATATGCGGTCATGCTTCGCCCTCTTCAAAAGTGAGATGCACCCCAGGGACAAGTCCCGATCGCTTTTGACAAAGCCAATTTAATTGTACCGCCTCATTTGGATACAAACAAGCATCTTTCCCAAATGCAAGCCAGATTCAACGAAATCAAAATTCGTTTTGATTTGCTGCAACCTCTGGTCAAAAAAGAGATATATCGCGGTCATTTAGGAATAGAAATTAAATAACTGTGGGATGGGCGGGAGAGCCCGTGCAGAAAGGACGGGCTCTCCCGCCCATCCCACAACAATCATCGAGCGTGTAAGTTATTAAATTTTCATTCCTTAGTAGATGCGATCGGCAACTATCACAACTGGACGCTTTTACCCTTGGTGGAACGGGAGCATCTCAGGCAAGGCGAATATATCCGTAGGGGCGAAGCATGACCGCAGAAAATATGGGATTATAACTAATAACTTATATGCGGTCATGCTTCGCCCTCTTCAAAAGTGAGATGCACCCGGTGGAACTCTTGGGCACGATCTACCGTCCCCACAGATACGACTTTAAACTCAAATATTTCACCCGAGATTTTCCGGCCGCAATAGTCGATCGCGTCACACCGCTTTTCTGCATTGCCAATCTGGAAGATTTAGCAGCAAAACAGCAAACAGCCGAGGCTTTTTTTGCAGATACATTACCGCAGGCAGAAGCTAAATTATACTCTAATACCAATTCTCAAAATTAGTAGTAGGGTGCGTCAGCCACTTCTGGCTCCCCACCTAAAAATTAGGCTCCTCGCTGACGCACCCTACAATATCTTCGATCCTTCAACCGCAGATGTCAGACAGATGCAACACAGATAAACGCAGATAATTTCCGGGTGTTTTCCGATTTTTGTAAGAGGTCTATTATACTCTAATACCAATTCTCAAAATTAGGGAAACAGGACTGCCGTTTCGACCCAGAGATGACCGACAAGGCACTGCAATTTGCCACGCAGATCGCGAAAACGGTAAAACCAGTTTATCAAGGTAATATGAAAGTTTTAACAATTGGCATAAAATTTAGGATTGTAGCAATATACTGTCAATCTTGTGCAAGAATATCCTATTAAACCTAGAGGGCTGAAGCCCAACAACGTACCTCATCTTTTTGAGAACCGCTATAACCTAAAGTGCTAAAGATTTCGTTCCTAAAGCGATTAATATAGTAGCAGCAACCTTAAACATTAACATCCCATGACAAAACTCAGCGTCAACATCAACAGAATCGCCCTCCTCAGAAACTCTAGAAATATCGGCATTCCCAGCGTTACCGAAGCTGCAAAAACAGTAATCGCCGCTGGAGCGCACGGCGTCACAGTCCATCCCCGCCCCGACGAAAGGCACATCAAAGCTGCCGATGTTTACGAATTAGCCAAAATGCTAACCGTCGAGTTCAACATCGAAGGAAATCCGTTTCAGCCGCCATTTATGGATATAGTTTGCGATGTCAAACCGGCTCAGTGTACCTTAGTGCCAGACGCTCCAGACGTGCTCACCTCGGATAGCGGTTGGGATATTCCCGAAAATCGCGATCGCCTCTTACCAATTATTGAAAAATTAAAAGACAACGGCATCAGAGTCAGCTTGTTTATGGACGCAGATGCTGCTCTCATGCCCCTAGCCAAAGAAGTTGGAGCAGACCGAGTAGAGCTGTACACGGAACCCTATGCAACTGCTTTTCGTGAAGGGAATGTAGAATCTGTTTTTCAACAGTATGTTTTAGCAGCTAAAGCGGCTCAATCTGTAGGTTTGGGAGTGAATGCCGGACACGATTTAAATTTGCAAAATTTAGCTAAGTTTTGCTCTATTCCTGATATACTAGAAGTCTCGATCGGTCACGCTTTAATTGCGGAAGCGTTAGAAATGGGCTTGTCGAACACAGTAGAAGCTTACCTAAAGATTCTGTCGGGTTCCTAGTACAAATAAACCTCGCTGTAAAAGCCCGGTTTTGCACAAAAATCGCAACTAAACCCGCCTGGAGAAACGCTACTCGCCTCTAAGCGCTCTCTACAAAATAGAGTTTGTGCGATCGCCCGCAACAGCTAACAGTAGAAACCGTCACCCCCTGCGGGTGATAGCGGTTTTCTAGTAGCAAGCTAAATCCCGGAGCGAAGATACCGGGTTTTTTGGGCGTTGGCATTTTTTGGGGCCAACTCCCCGATAAAAGCTTTAATTTTCCTTGACCAAATTACTAATATTTTCACCGATACTATGCTGTCAGGAGTATGATTAAAATGTCACGGCAAACTGAGGCTACCACTTAGCTCCCGCATTGTAAATTTGCTACCAGTAGGTTTGGTGCAAGTACGGGAAATTCAGGTATCCTCTATACTGCTGTAGCCGATCGCGATCGCGCCTACTTAATCCGGTGCAAACAGGCAAACACAAGTAACCATATACAACTCCTTACCCCTGCCAAGTGCGACATGAAAAAACTAATTTTACTGACTGGAATGCTACTCATGATGACGGCAAAATCCGTATTTGCCAGCCCTGTAGCCCCCAAATTTGAACCGAGCGAGCGGATGGCCGCTGCGGAAATTACACAAACTGTTAATACACCCGTTACTTCTGTCCTAGTTGCTAAGCAAGAACCGATCGAGCCAACATCAGTTACCCCAGCCCCGGTTGCGAAGCTAGAGCCGATCGAGCGAATGTCAACCTCGGAAATTCGAGCCACCATCAGCCAACCAACCACCTATATTTTTGAAGGCGTCAAAGGGCGAGAACTCACACTCTCGCTGTGGGCGGGAAAACTGACAGCCCAACTGTACAGCCCCAACGGTCAAAATCTGGGAGTTGTTGACAAAAGTGACAATCAGTGGATAGGTCAGTTGCCAGAGTCCGGCATTTATCGCGTGCGAGTTACTCCGAAAGGTGAGACTAGCGCCTTCGTACTCGAACGCGACTTTAACGCCAAGTGGACTTATAGGCCCGATCGCGCACTTCCCATAGCATACGGGGAAACAGAAGCCACAGTTAGGCTCAAAATGTCCGGCTACCAAATCCAGCCCCTGACAGTTCCCGGAAAACAGGGACAGACAATCACCGTGAATGCTAGCAACAAAAATCTCGATGTGGCGATCGAATCTCCATCGGGACAACTCCTAGATCAAGGCGAAGGTCAAACTTTTGCTCAACTCCCCGAGTCTGGCACCTACAAGGTGCTGATAGTTGCCAACAGGCCAGTTAAATCCTCGATCAGAGTTGCGGTGCGATAGATCGAGATAGATAGCAAAAACATTCTTGAGGGCGATCTAAATTTCCCTCGCCCAACCACAAAAGCTCGCCCGAAACGCGAGCTTTTTTTTGCGTAAAATCAACCGCCCAGAACTTCAACAGTTGACAGTTGACAGTTGACAGTTGACAGTTGATCTTTGGTAGGGGCAGTGGATGGTGCGTGCCTGCCCTCTTAGTTGACCTGTGACAGTTTGAGAATAACCTCTACCCTTAAGTCCGAGTATTGGAGTAATGAATAGTCTGATTTTAATTTCTCCCGCTCCGGCGGGCGGGCTTTCAACCAATTCTTTCTGGTTAGTTATATCAATTCTGGTTACACCGAAATGATGTTGACAGTTAACTGTTAACTGTTAACTGTTGATTGTTGATTGTTGGCGGATTAAACAATACCGATGCAACCGGAAACAATATTAGGGGAGCATCTCAGTTTTGGAAAAAGCATTTTTTTTACAGTGCGAGCGTCCCCGCTCGCGAGTAGTGTACAGCTCGCGAGCGAGACGCTCGCACTGCGCTATAATTTCGATTTAACGTAACTGACAACTGTCAACTGACAACTGTCAACTGTCAACTGACCTCTCAACCTTCGATCAGTGCTGCAAAACGTTCTTGTTTCCAAATACAGCTTAAATCGGAGTCAGCTACAGCTAGCTCTCGGTATAAATTAGGCATAAATTCCACAGCCCGCTGCAAATTGTCAAGGGCCAAATCAGCAAAGCCCAGCAGCGCATAACAGCAAGCTTGATTGTAAAAAGCGTTAGCAAAATTAGGATTGATTTCTAAGGTAGTTTCATAGCAAGCGATCGCCTCTGAATAGCTACCTTGCCGCGCCAATTCCACACCCCGATTGTACCAAATCAAATAATCCTCAAAGATACACTCTGATGTGGGAGTGAACTTGGCATTTTTCTGATTTAAGCCGACTAATTTTTGCAAAGCAATTCGTCGCTCGCCTACAGCTTCGGCTCTGTCCGGTTTCAGAGCGATCGATCGACTAAAACTAGCCACTGCTTGCTTGTAAAGTCCCATGGAGTTGGCAGCTAGACCGCGATTGTACCAAGCCTTGGCATCATCTGGGTTAAACTCGATCGCGCGATCGAAACTGTTGAGCGCCTGATAGTAAAGCTTGAGTTCCAACAGAGCATTCCCTCGGTTGTACCACGCCCAAGGCGCCTCTGGCTGCAAACTCAAAGAGCGATCGAAACTCAGAACCGCCTTCTGGTAAAGCCCCATATCAATTAGCAAAAGTCCCCGGTTGTGCCAAATACTCGCCGCATATGGGTTGAACTCCAGAGCCCTGTCAAAACTGTTAAGAGCCTCCAAAAAGCGGCCCAACTTTCCTAAAGCAATAGCCCGGTTGTGCCAGCCAAAGCTCGCATCCGGCTGCACCGCCAAGGCCTCATCAAAACTTGAAAGCGCCTCTAAGTGTCGTTCTAAGTTGCCCAAAGCCATACCTCGCCCGAACCAAGCCTTATAATGATCCGATTGCAAGTTCACAGCTCTGTCAAAATTCGCCAGAGCACTATCATGATCGTTAGCTTCGAGGTGGCGCGAACCCAGATGATAATACCAAGCCGCTTCCAAGTTTTGAATTAAGTTCATAATACTTCGCATCTATCTTAGGGATGATTCTACACGAAAAATGCCCGGAGTTAAACTGTAATTTGACTACAAATCAGAAAATTTTGATACAGGGCGATCGCCCGTACAAACAGCCATTAACAACCTCAACAATTGACAGTTGAAACCGACTATTTTCCTCTCATCAAATGCTCTTTTAGCTAACCACACTCATCACTGGTTGGAGCTGCTGCAAATCTCAGGCTGGCGCGAGTCACGCAACTATTACCAGAAATCAGACTATTCATTACTCCAATCCTCGGACTTAAGGGTAGAGGTCGCTCTCAAACTGTCAACTGTCAACTGTCAACTGTCAACTGTCAACTGTCAACTATTACCCCATCCAAAATTAGGTTTGCAATTACACTAAAAGTGCAAATCTCGTAGTGCCAATAGATCCAACTTCTGCTTACCCAATTCAAGCAACCACAACCGCTGTTTGAGCAGTCTCGCTCAACAACAACCTGCCTGAAGCATCAATACTAAAATCCTTCCCCAGCACAAAACCCTTGCCCATCAAGCGCTTGCAAACAACCAGCGCCGTAATGCGGCGAATTTCTTCCATCACATCAGCAGGAATCAAATAACTCAAACTCCAGATCACCGACTCACAGTCAGACCAAATCAAGCGCTCAATACTGACAATCATCAAAGCAGCTACGCTGTCTGTTGACAGCCGCCCTCTGAGATCTGCAATCAAATCTTTACCAATTAAGCTATTGCGAGTCATCATCGCTCTAGCCATCTTTCCAATTTCTTGTTCGAGTTCTAAATGATTCATGCTTGGCACTGGCTGTTATGTTTTTAAAGCACTAATCGGAGTAAAAACAGTGACTGCTACCAGGCTCTGCTCTAGGGTAGCTGACGCAGGCTCTACCGCAACTCCTTTTAACAAAGTATACCTAAAGAAAGATTAAAAATGTATCTAAAGGCAGATACTAAAATTTATTTTTTTTATCATAAATGGATGAAAAACTTCCCACAACAGTTGGTCTGAGCAGCAACTCAGAGCCTGAGGCAAGTTAAGAATTGGTAAATTCGATACATAATAAAGATGTAGTTGCTTCGGAGAAAAAATAGCAATGGCTGCACAAGGGCCAGATATCGATATTGCCCCCTATATCGACCACGCCCTCATCGATCCGGGCGCCACTCCCGAGCAAGTAGAACACTGCTGCCAACAAGCAGAAAGATTTGGGTTTGCCACAGTTTGCGTGTATCCCGCCTACGTGCGACAAGCGGTAAGTCTTCTGCACGGCACAAAGTCAAAAGTTTCGACAGTCATAGGTTTTCCCACGGGAGCAACCACATCAGCAGTCAAACTCTACGAAGCTCTAGAAGCGGCAGACAGCGGAGCCGTTGAGTTAGATGTCTCGGTCAATTTAGGATTGTTGAAAGCCGGAAAAAGCGACGAATTTCACCGGGAATTGGCCGAAATTTGCGAAGAAACCGGACTAACTATCAAGGCGATTATCGAATGCTCGATGCTTTCTGATGAGGAAAAACAATTAGCGGCTGAGCTTTGCATGGAGGCGGGCGCCGTTTATATCAAAACTAACACGGGCTTTTTTGGTGGGGCGACAGTTGAAGATGTACGGTTGTTGAAGGAATTTACTAAGGGAAGAGTTGGTATTAAAGCGGCCGGAGGAATTCGCACTCACGAACAAGCTATAGATTTGATCGTGGCTGGTGCGACTCGTTTGGGGACTTCTCGCGGCCCGGAATTAATCCGCCAGCGGGATAATTTAAATCAGACTCATTAGTGATGGAAAGGTACGTAGTTGCGCTTGAGCGCTCTTTCATATATCTAAGAAAAGAGCGCTAAAGCGCAACAACATACCTCAAAATTAATTCCTAGTCATTAGTGATGGAAAGGTACGTAGTTGCGCTTGAGCGCTCTTTCATATATCTAAGAAAAGAGCGCTAAAGCGCAACAACATACCTCAAAATTAATTCGTATAAGAGTGCCGTTGTAAATCTAAAATCTATAATCTAGTGACTCGAACTTACAAAGCAATTGGAATCAATCTTAAGAGTGCGCCGATCGGCGAATCCGATCGCCTGCTGACAGTTTTGACGCGGGAATTCGGCTTAATTAAAGCCGTAGCACCGGGTGTTCGCAAACAGCGATCGAGCATTGGCGGGAGAAGCGAGTTATTTGTCGTCAACGAATTGCTCATCGCTAAAGGTCGATCGCTCGACAAGATTACCCAAGCGTCCACCGTCGAATCCTATCCGGGTTTGAGCCGCAACCTAGGAAAACTATCAGCCGCGCAATATCTGGCCGAATTGGCGATCGCCAGCGCCCTTTCCGACGAACCCCAAGAATCACTGTTCTTTTTGCTGGGCGAACACTTGAGCCGTTTGGAGCGTTTGTCCGATCGCACAGAAATCCAATCCGCCGCCCTGCTAGTCGCCCATCTAGCCCAGGGTATTTTTCACTTGTTAGCCCTAGCAGGCCTCGCGCCCCAAGTCCAAGTCTGCTGTGCCACCAGAGTGCCGCTCGTCCCCAATCTCAGCGATCCGAACTGGAAAACCGGGTTTAGTATACCCTCTGGGGGAACCTTCAGCTTGCCCGAGCTAGCTAACCTAGAGGCAGAACTTTCCTCACAAATCGGCAGCCTGTACAGATCCAGCTCCCGTTCCCCGCAAACGAGTGACAGCAAACACTTGACAAATTTCCATATCAATGGTAAAGAATTAGCGGCACTGCAACAGTTGGGTAGTGCAGAACTAGAAGAGGGGATTGCCGATCGCGCGACTTGGATATCAGTAGAAAATATTTTGCGGCAATATGCCCAGTATCATTTAGGTTGCACGATTCGATCGGGAAGCTCGATCGACACGTACTTGGAGAGTTTTGAGTTTTAAATTTTGAATCTCGTGGAGTAAAAATCTCACCCAGCTTGCGGGATATCCGAACCTGTAAGCAATTTCAGGTAAATGCTCAAAATTCTTGCAAAACTAGATAATAAGAAAAGTTACGAGTTATTAAATTTAGAGGTTAACGCCTCAATTTGAAATTCCCATCCCCCCAAGCTCAACCATCCCAGGCGATCCACCCCAAATCCTATGATGCGACTGTCCGATACTGATTTGAGAAGATCTATTTTAGCTGTGACCCACCACAAGATGGAAGAACGAGAAAATTTTCCAGATTTTAACTCATCGCCCGTCTTTGCCGATCGACAATGGAGTAACGCCCAAGACCCAGAAATGGACAAATATCCCACAAATCCAGAAACAGACTGGAACAACGGCAACAGCCAGCAACCAGAAGCCATCCCCGCGCTGTCAACAGCAGCAACCGCAGCAGATCTCGCGGAAGCAGCAGGCGAAACTCCCGAGCAAGAAACCGGATTTCTGCCGGTGCTCAAAAACCGAAATTTTCTAGCGCTGTGGAGCGGGCAAGTTTTCTCGCAACTAGCAGATAAAGTTTATCTCGTACTGACGATCGCCCTGGTAGCCAGCAGATTTCAAGCGCCAGATCAAACCATCAGCAGGTGGGTATCGGCAATCATGATCGCCTTTACCATTCCTGCGGTATTATTTGGGGCTGCTGCGGGCGTATATGTCGATCGTTGGTCAAAAAAAGCAGTGCTCGTAGCCACAAACCTGCTGCGGGGAGGCTTCGTCTTGACATTGCCTTTGCTGTTGTGGCTCTCCGACGGGTGGGAACTCGGTCAACTACCGCTCGGATTCTGCTTGCTGCTGCTAGTGACATTCCTAGTTTCCACCCTAACTCAATTTTTCGCCCCAGCAGAACAGTCAGTAATTCCCTTAATTGTTGAACGCCGCCACCTGCTATCGGCAAACTCGCTCTACACCACAACCATGATGGGTTCGGTGATTATCGGCTTTGCAGTCGGAGAACCCTTACTAGCCTTAGCCGACACTCTATTTACCAATCTCGGTGGCGGACTCGGCATCGGCAAAGAATTAGTAGTCGGCGGAAGTTACGCCTTCGCCGGAGTGCTGTTGCTGTCGATGAAAACAGGCGAAAAAAACGAAGTCGAACACGAACCGCCGCATCCCCTAGCAGATTTAAAAGACGGGCTGCGTTACATCAACGATCAACCGAAAGTCCGCAATGCTTTAATTCAACTAATTATTCTATTTTCCATTTTTGCAGCATTAGCAGTTCTAGCGGTGCGGCTGGCGGAAATCCTGCCCGGTATGAAAGCGTCACAATTTGGCTTTTTGCTGGCTGCGGTGGGCGTCGGGATGGCTGCTGGGGCGACGACTGTCGGCTATCTCGGCCACAAATTTTCTCATTCCCAACTTAGTTTAATCGGATCTGTTGGTATGGCAATTGCTCTGATGGGTATTTCTGCATTTACACACCATTTGTGGATCTCGGTGCTGTTCATTACCCTGTTGGGTTTGTTTGCTTCGTTGGTGGGAGTGCCGATGCAGACGACAATTCAAGCAGAAACCCCAGAAGAAATGCGGGGAAAAGTCTTCGGGCTACAAAACAATGCCACTAATATCGCTTTGAGTTTACCGTTAGCTTTAGCGGGAGTAGCCGAAACATTTCTGGGTTTGCCAACCGTATTTTTGGCTTTGGCAGGATTGGCGATCGCAGGTGGCGTCTTAACCTGGTATATTTCGCGTAGCACTAATAGCAAAGTCGATCGAATTTAAAACATAACAAACTCTGATTTACTCGAATGCACATCGCTTGGCTAGGAAAAAAATCACCTTTTTGCGGTAACGTAACTTACTCCAGGGAAGTCACTAACGCACTATTAGACCGGGAATACCAGGTCAGTTTCCTGCACTTTGCCCAAGAAGCGGGCCAAATCGACAGGAACAATACGGCGTGGAGCATGGCAAATGGCAAATGGGGAACTGGAATTACTCCAACCTCATATACCAATTCGCTTTCGCCCGCGAGTTGCAACGAAGTTTCTTTACCTTGTCACTACAAATCGCAAATTTATACGATTCCAACTCTCAAATCCCGCACAGTTTTGATGAAGTCTTTGCGGCGGCTGAAACCGGATGTTGTTCACGCTTCCCTGACGCTTTCGCCTCTAGACTTTTTGCTGCCGGAAATTTGTCAAGAATTGAATTTGCCTCTGGTGGCGACTTTTCACCCGCCGTTCGATCGCAAATTGCGGAATTTGACATCGGGAACCCAACACTTGATGTATCAACTGTACGCTCCGTTTTTGGCTCACTACGACTCGACGATCGTGTTTTCACAGATTCAGCGGGATATTTTGGTCAAGTTGGGAGTGCCGGAAGAAAGGGTGGCCGTGATTCCCAACGGAGTAGACGCGATGAAATATTCGCCGGGGCCTTCGGGGTTGAAATCGGAGTTAAAGGCCGATCGCATATTTGTATATCAAGGCCGCATTGCCCCCGAGAAAAATGTTGAGGCTTTGCTGAAGGCCTGGAAACAATGTAATTTTGGCCCTGGCAACGTATTGGCGATCGTAGGCGACGGGCCCCTCGCCGCCTCGCTGCAACTGTCCTACGGCGAAGAGGACGGCATTGTATGGCTCGGATTTGTCGCCGAGGAGGAACGCCGGATCGAAATTCTGCGCGGTGCAGATGTATTTATTCTGCCTTCTTTGGTGGAGGGATTGTCCCTGTCGCTGCTGGAAGCGATGGCCTGCGGTTTAGCTTGCTTGGCAACGGATGCCGGTGCTGACGGCGAGGCGTTGGAGGAAGGCGCGGGGATAGTTTTGAACACTCAGCGGGTGCGGAGTCAGTTACTAACTTTGCTGCCGTTGTTTTGCGATCATCCTGAGTTTGGAATGCTGCTGGGCCAAAAAGCGCGCCAACGGGCGATCGAGCGCTACACTCTCAGTCAAAATATTACTGAGTTGGAAAAGCTTTATGCAGAAGTTTTGCAGAGGCAGCGCGTGCCAGTTCGCGGTTTAGCATGATTTAGCAGGAACAAGAAAAGGAAGAATGCTCGTCCCCAGGCAGAGCCTCTGGGTATCGGTTCCCAGGCTCTGCCTAGGAACCAGTTCAATGCCCAATTCTCAATCCCTCCGCTTCGCTTCGCCCAATTCCCAACAGAATGACTTACAAAAATCCTGCTCCTACAGTTGATATTATCATCGAATTGGTCGATCGCCCGCAGCGACCGATCGTACTTATAGAACGCTTGCATATTCCCTACGGTTGGGCGATTCCCGGCGGCTTTGTCGATTATGGGGAATCGGTAGAAACGGCGGCAAAACGCGAAGCTTTAGAAGAAACAAGTTTGAATGTAGAATTAATCGAGCAATTTTACGTTTATTCCGATCCAAATCGCGACGCGCGGCAACATACAATCAGTATTGTATTCTTGGCTGCGGCAACTGGCGAACCTCAAGCTGCGGATGATGCTAAAAATTTACAAGTTTTTGAGTCTTGGCAGATTCCCGAGCAATTGTGTTTCGATCACGATCGCATTTTACGCGATTATTGGCGTTACCGTCATTACGGATTGCGGCCGCGTTTGACAGTTGACAGTTGACAGTTGACAGTTGACAGTTGTTATGTTTTGGTGACAATAACCAAATAACCAATTCCCAATTCCCAATTCCCAATTACCAATTACCAATTACCAATTACCCATTACCCATTACCAATGAAAATATTGACAATATTAGGTGGAGGTGCATGGGGTTCGGCCCTGGCAAATCTGGGAGGTAAAAAGGGCGATCGGGTAAATTTGTGGTCGCGCCGCAGTTCTTTTAGTCTAGAATCGGTTATAACTGGCGCCGATGTTGTGGTTTCGGCAGTTTCGATGAAAGGAGTTGGCGAAACAGTCGATCGCCTGCTTGCCTTAAATCCAAATCCCCGTACAATTATAGTTACTGTCACCAAAGGTTTAGATCCCGCCACGACGCGCACTCCATCTCAAATTTGGCAAAATGCCTTTCCTAATAATCCAATTGTCGTACTTTCCGGCCCCAATCTTTCCGAAGAAATTCAGCGAGGATTACCCGCTGCCACGGTAGCGGCGAGTTTGGATTTAGCGGCGGCGAAGCAAGTACAAACTATTTACAGTTCGGATATTTTTCGGGTTTATGTGAATCAAGATCCCTTGGGGACTGAGTTGGGGGGCACTTTGAAGAATGTTTTTGCGATCGCCGCTGGTGTTTGCGATGGTTTACAATTAGGAACTAATGCTAAATCTGCTTTGTTAACTCGCGCCTTGCCGGAAATGATTCGGGTAGGGGTTCGTTTGGGATCTCGCGCTGAAACTTTTTATGGTTTGTCTGGTTTGGGAGATTTACTCGCTACTTGCAATAGTGCTTTGTCGCGCAATTATCGGGTTGGTTTCGGATTGGCGAAAGGTAAGTCTTTGGAGGAAGTTTTGCAGGAATTGCAGAGCACTGCTGAGGG
This sequence comes from Microcoleus sp. PH2017_09_SFU_O_A, assembly GCF_020738625.1. Classification (NCBI taxonomy): domain Bacteria; kingdom Bacillati; phylum Cyanobacteriota; class Cyanophyceae; order Oscillatoriales; family Microcoleaceae; genus Microcoleus; species Microcoleus sp. PH2017_09_SFU_O_A. The sequence continues at coordinate 6,318 of NZ_JAEQCF010000097.1, read as the reverse complement.
AGTTAATACTACTAATGTGTTAATTGATTTGGCGGATCGGCGCGAGATTGAAGTCCCTGTTTCCAGTCAAGTTTACCGTTTGCTGAATGGTAAAATTACTCCCGAACAAGCTGTTTTATCGCTGATGGAACGTGCTTTGAAACCGGAGATTTAAGAACCGTACAGGTGGCGATTAGCGAAAATTCATCAACTGCGATCGCAAATCGAGTACAACCAGCACCAAACAACTTACTTAAATTCTGGAAACTATGGTTAAAATACCCAATTGGTTAATCTATGCACTCGTTTGTTCATTATTATACGGCTTTTGGGGATTTTTTGGCAAGTTAGCAACTAAATCTATTGACTATAAAACAGTTTTTGTTTATGAAACAATCGGCGCTATTTTAACTACAGTATTTATTCTGGCCAGCAGTAAAGACTTGAGTCTTGAGGGGAATATTACAGGAATCGTATTTGCTTTATTAATCGGTGTTTGCGGAACTGTAGCATCGGTGATTTTTCTGAGATCCATTGAAAGCGGGCCAGTTATCAGCGTCATCAGCATTACATCACTGTACCCGCTAATTACTGTATTTCTATCATATTTCTTCCTGAAAGAAGCAATTACAATCCCGCAAATTATCGCTCTTGTGCTAGCCATAGTTGCAGTTATACTTGCGTCTTAGTTGAAATATAGGAGTTATCAAAAAAGTATTGTAGGGTGCATCGCTCTTGACAATTTAGGAATCAGTTTGAAAATCTCGCAGCGACGCACCCTACCAATATTTAGAGCAGCATCACTGAGAATGAGTTTTTTAGAAAAGGCGCTCTAATTTTTTGTATACTTCATCATCGTTACGCTTACCAACTAGAATAATTTCTACCAAATCTTCTTCGGGATTAAAGTTGTAAATAATCCGATACTCGCCACTATCTACCCGATAATAACCCAGATATCCGATTAATTGCTTGCTATCATTAGGTAAAGGATCGACATTCAGCGCTAACACTTTTTTAGCAATTTGAGCCGCTATTTTAGGTTGCAAACCCTTGAGAAAGTCGAGAACTGTTTGTAAACCATCAAGTTTCGCCATTTGCCAGTTGTTTTAGTGTTTCTACAAAGGTTTTAGTACCAACCATTTGAGACTGACTCAGAGCAGATTTTGCTGATGAACCTAAAAGCATATCTTCTAATTCCATCAGTCGCTCTATCAAGCCCTGATAGGCATCAGCGGACATGATTACGTGGCTGGGCTGCGATTTATCTGTGAGTAAAACTGGCTCCACAGCAGCTCGGTTAAAGACTGTCCCCTGTGGATTACATACTTCTGCGAGGGTATAGCTTTGCATGACAGATGTTATGAGTTTGGGTTATGTCTATTTTAAGCAAAATCGGCAGGGGTTGGGAGGTCGATCGATAATTTGGGATTGCAAAAGTAGTCCTGAATGCAAAAAATTAGGTTTTTGAGAAAAATCGCGCACATCTGGGAGAAGTTTCGCAGTCTCGTAAGGTGCGTCACTGTTGAAAATCTAGGAATCAGCTTGAAAATCTCGCAACGACGCACCATACCAAGGAATGCAACCGAAAATGATATAAATACGCTCTATTTACCGCCGTAATAAAACGCAACTTCTTTGTCTTTTAGCGGTGCAAAGTCGGCAGCAATTAGCATTGGATCGAGTTCTGCTTGAGGCAGGTGTTTGACTCCAATTCGGACAATGCGCGATCGCATGGTGTTCGACACGCCGCTGCGCTGTCTTCCGGCTTCTAATCCCATTACTTTCTCGTACAGGTCTAATTTTGCTTTCGGAATCGCAGTGCCGTCAAAATCGATTCCTGAGGCGATCGCCACATCGATCGCATCTGCACCAGTTGTCGATTGAGCTGCTGAGTTTGTTTCTGAAGACATTGTGCTGTGATATCAAAGTTTGTTGTGGGAGCATTTTATCAGAGAAGTATCCCCATCTACGAAAAAAAGCGATCGACCTCTTTAATATCCACATTTCCCCCGCTGACAATTACACCAACTCTGCTATTTTCTGCTTTCACAACTCCAGACAGCAAAGCCGCCGCAGCTAACACTCCCGTAGGCTCGACAACAATCTTCATCCGCTCCCACATAAAAAACATTGTATTGCGAATTTGCGCTTCCGAAACAGTTGCCATATCGTCCACATAATGCAGCACCAAAGGAAAAGTTAATTTCCCCAAAGAAGGTGTGCGCGCGCCGTCAGCAATTGTATCTGGGTTGCTAACAGTTTGCAGCGTTTTGGTGCGGAACGATCGCGCGGCATCATCTGCTTGCTCCGGTTCTACACCTATGACTGTACACTTGGGAGACAAAGTTTTAGCTGCGATCGCACATCCCGACAATAAACCTCCACCGCCGCAGCAAACCAGCAGCAAATCCAACTCCCCAACTTCTGCGATCAATTCCATCGCCGCCGTACCTTGTCCCGCGATCACTCGCGCGTCATCATAAGGAGGAATAATTGTCAAGTGTTGTTCTCTCGCAATTTGGGCGGTGAGATCTTCGCGGGAATTGCGAGTGCGATCGTACAAAACAATTTCGGCACCGTAGCCACGAGTCGCTTCTTGCTTGACTTTGGGCGCATCTGCTGGCATTACGACAGTAGCAGGAATTGAGAGTAATTGTGCGGCAAGGGCGATCGCCTGCGCGTGATTTCCCGAAGAAAAAGTCACTACTCCGTTGAGTTTTTCCGTTTCAGATAGCTGCATCAAGGCATTGCAAGCACCGCGAAATTTAAACGAACCCGTCCGCTGAAAATTCTCGCACTTGAAAAATACTTGAGAATGGGTTTGTTTGTTGACTGTGTGCGAAGTCAGCACCGGTGTCTTGAAAGCTTTGCCCTGCAATCGTTTTGCCGCCGCCTCCACATCAGCAAAGCAGACTTGCAAAGCATTTTTATCGGTAAGGTTGGCTGTCATATTTTTTTCTGCCTGGGGTGCTTGGGCGGCATTATATCATACATAGAATCAAAGCTTAATCAATTTTGATGATATGACATATCGGAAATAATTATCAATAGACTATTGCAACTAATTACCAAAAGCGTTGTAGGATAAGTTGAAGATTATTGCAATTAATTATCAAATAGTTTAGGTTAGGTTAGGAGATCGATTGATGAATGCAAAGTTTAAAGTGCTAGCAAGCGCTAGCGCAGGATTGTTGCTGCTAGCGGGTTTGACAGCGAATGCAGTCGGAGTTGGGCAGAAGGCGATCGCGCAAACAGCACCAAAGGGCGAGCGAGATTTAACAGCACAAGCAGCTATAAGTCGCATTAGGATCGTATTTGCCAACCGCAGAGATGCTACAGACTTGCAAAACAAAGCCAATCAAGTAGCGCAAATACTATCCAAAGAAATGGGAATTCCTATTGATGCAGTCATCGGCGACGAAACCGCTGCTGTAGAAGCTTTGAGGGCCGACAGGGCAGATGTCGCATTTGTAGCAGGGCGCGCGGCATTAAAAGCAGAACAATTAGCCAAAGCGCGGATGTATTTAGCAGAAGTTCGCAGCGATTATTCCGGCGGAAATACCTACGATTCTGTATTTGTAGTGCGGCAAGATAGTCCGCTGCGCCCCAAAGGTTCAGCAAAGCAAACCCTCGAACAATTGAAGGGTAAAAAAATGGCTTTCACTTCTCGAACTTCCGGTTCGGGATTTATTTTCCCAGTCTCAGAATTAGTAGGTCAAGGATTAGTCTCAGGCCCGGATAGACTCGAAAGTTTCTTTGGAAATGTTACCTACGGCGATGGTTACGGCAGCGCTTTGCAATCAGTTTTAAGAGGTCAAGCAGAAGTCGCAGCAGTTTCCGAATACGCTTTACTACCGCCTTGGATTACAGCAGAAGAAGGCAAGAAATTGCGAGTTTTGCAGCAGATTCCAGGAGTTCCAGCCCACGGAATTGTAATTGACGATCGCATTCCGGCACCGATGCGCGAAAAACTTATCAATGCTTTCATGAAAATGAACGAACCTGCAAACAATCAATTGTTCCGCAGTTTGTACAATTCCCAAAAATTAGTAAAAGTCGATCATGCGCGCCATTTGGCAACCTTGCGCCAAGCTTTGCAGCGCGCTAAACTCGAACCATAAAACAAAGGTTCGTAGTGAGGACTTCAGTCCGCAAAAAAAGCCGGACAAAAATCCTCACAGTAAAACAAAGGTTCGTAGTGAGGACTTCAGTCCGCAAAAAAAGCCGGACAAAAATCCTCACAGTAAAACAAAGGTTCGTAGTGAGGACTTTAGTCCGCAAAAAAAGCCGGACAAAAATCCTTACACAGTAAAACAAAGGTTCGTAGTGAGGACTTTAGTCCTCAGAAAAAGAAGGACTAAAGTCCTCACTACAAACCTATTTTATTGTAACAGTTAGATCGTAAATTATATTAAGGGCAAAGTTTATCAACAAATATTTACCAAGTTAATACAGCCAATTAAAAGTCAGCTAAACTAAAATTTTTATGTGTATCTCTTACTCATTCTCGCGCGAAGACAATTAAAAAATCTTCCCTCTTCCTTCTTCCCTCTTCCTTCTTCCCTCTTCCTTCTTATTATGACTATCGAATGCAGTAAAATAGAAACAGCTTATTCAACTTCGCTAAAACGCCCGATTTTGAACGGAATTGATTGCAAAATAAAACAGGGCGAATTTGTAGCGCTGCTGGGTTTAAACGGTGCAGGAAAATCCACACTTTTGCGTTCATTTGTCGGATTAGTTCCCGTCAAAACCGGAGAAATTAGAATTAACGATACAGTAATAACTCCGCGCACATTGAGGCGAATTCGGCGCGATATTGGCTTGATTTTTCAAGGCGGCGGATTGATTAAACAGCTACCTGCGATCGACAATGTGCTGTGTGGTTGCTTGGGAGGATTGAATACTTGGGAGACTCTGTGGGGTTTTCCTAAGCAAAAGCGCGATCGAGCTTTTGAATTACTGGCAAACTTCGGACTGCAAGACCTAGCATACCAAAAAACCGGACTGCTCAGCGGCGGACAACAGCAAAAAGTCGCTATTGCCCGCGCCCTCATCCAATCTCCCCAGATTTTACTCGCAGACGAACCCACCACCGGATTAGACGTAATCGCCGCCCAACAAGTAATGGAAATCCTCGCTAAACTGCACCGCGAACAAGGGATGACAGTAGTTGTAGTATTGCACGACTTAGGAATGGCAAGCAGATATCCAGAAAGAGCGATCGTCCTAGATGCCGGTCAGATAGTCTATGATGGCAAATGTCACAACCTGTCCGACAAATTCAGCAAACTAACACCGCCCAAACTAGCAGTGTGAACTCCCCTCTTCTCAACTCTTCCTCTGTGCCCTCTGCGCCCTCTGCGGTTCACAAAAAAAGCCCCTTCATCAAACCCAAAAATAGCCGTACATAAATCTCAAAACCAACTGAAATGATCGAAAAAAAATCAACTAACTTCTCAAAAAATTATAGCTTGATTAAAACCCCAGGTATTACAACAATCTTAATTGTAATTTATGGCTGGGCCTTGCAGGGATTAGAAATAGATGCCACAACATTGGCTAGCAGTTGGCCATACATGACAGATTTTATGTCCCGCTTGTGGCCCCCAAATCTCGAAATTATAGATGTTGCAATTAATGCCTTAATCGAAACAGTTCAAATGTCCTTGTGGGGAACGACTATCGGCGCAATTCTTTCCGTACCGATTGCGATTTGCAGCGCCCACAATATAGCACCAAAGTGGTTGCAATGGCTAGCTAATTTATTGCAAAATGCGGTGAGATCGGTTCCTTCAATTGTCCTGGGATTGCTGTTTGTATCCGCGACTGGTTTGGGCGCGCCTGCTGGTACTTTGGCTTTGGGAATTTATACTATAGGTTATCTTGCTAAATTTTATCAGGAGGCGATCGAGTCTGTGGAAGCGCGATCGATCGAATCGTTGCAAGTGGCGGGTGCATCTTGGCTGCAAGTTGCCCAATACGGCATTTTCCCCCAGGTGTTGCCGCTAGCGTTGGGTTACACGCTGTGGATGTTTGAATACAACATTCGGGCGGCTTCGGTGTTGGGTGTGGTGGGCGCCGGCGGTATTGGTTTTGAATTAGTCAATTATATTCGAGCTTTTGAATACAATAAGGCTACTACGATGATGTTGGTATTGTTAGTTGTCGTGACTGCGATCGATGTTATTAGCAGCAAATGGCGGCAGCGGTTGGAAACGAGGTAATACCAATTATTGGCGTTGCTGAATCAGGGTATGAGACGAGAAAAAATGCGAGATTGGAGCCGAAAATGATTTCTGGGATTTTGATTGGGAATTGGAACATCTCCAAATT
>NZ_JAEQCF010000096.1:0-28073 GCF_020738625.1 Microcoleus sp. PH2017_09_SFU_O_A | reverse complement strand
TCGGACTAGACATGAAACTGTAAGACCAAAACTGACATTGTTGGTAGAGGCACGATTCAGCCCAAGAATCCTCGTACCTTGATAGTCGAGGAGTGTCAAGTACTATATTTAATGAAAAGAAACAAATTTAGGCTGGCAATCCGCCTTCAACGGGTGCATTTTCCGCTCGCCTAAAATTTGCGATCGGTCAATGATGAAGAAGGAAGAAGGAAGAAGGAAGAAGGAAGAAGAAAGACGGAAGAAGGAAGACGGAAGAAGGTTTTAACTTTCGACTTCCGATGCCCGATGCCCGATGCCCGATGCCCGATGCCCGATGCTTTTATGCCCGATGCCCGATGCCCGATGCCCGATGCCCAATCTCAATTTAAGCTGCAATTTTCATAAAACAAGAGGAAAATAAACGAGTGCCTCAGTATCAATTCACTCAGGCTAGACGCTACGATCCACAGGCGATCGCCCAATATTACCGCAACCGTCCTTGGAAAGCAATTTGGCGAGCAATAACCGTTATTTGGTCATTTGCAGGCTTCGTACTCGGGATGTTGTGGGACAGTTGGCAGCACGAAGTTGCCGCCCACCAGCCCGAACGCGCCGCCCATCTGCGACAAATACTCACTCGCTTAGGCCCCACTTTCATTAAAGTCGGCCAAGCCCTGTCTACTAGACCAGACTTAATCCGCAAAGACTTTCTCATAGAACTAATCAAACTTCAGGATCAACTGCCGCCCTTTGATTCGGTGCGAGCATTTGAGATTATTGAAGCAGAACTCGATCGCAAAATCAGCGAAACTTACAGCGAAATCTCCCCCGAACCAGTCGCCGCCGCCAGTCTCGGTCAAGTTTATAAAGCCCGTTTAATCACCGGAGAAGAAGTAGCAGTCAAAGTTCAGCGACCGAATTTGCTACCAATCTTGAGCCTTGACCTTTACTTAATGCGCTGGGCTGCTGGATGGTTGGGCCCGTTGTTGCCACTAAATCTCGGTCACGACCTCTGTTTAATAGTCGATGAATTCGGTATTAAATTATTCGAGGAAATTGACTATATCAACGAAGGCCGCAACGCCGAAAAATTTGCGACCAATTTTGCCGACGACCCGACCGTAAAAGTTCCGAGCATTTACTGGCGCTATACTGCAAAATGCGTTCTCACTCTCGAATGGATTGACGGTATCAAACTGACAGATATGGCAAGTGTCAAAGCCGCCGGTTTAGACACTAATAGCTTAATTGAAATCGGAGTTCGCAGCGGTTTGCGGCAGTTACTGGAACACGGTTTTTTTCACGCAGACCCCCATCCAGGAAATCTGTTTGCCTTAGCGGACGGCCGCATGGCTTACATCGATTTTGGGATGATGGATCAGATGGAAGAAACAACTAAAGAAACTTTGGTTGATTCTGTCGTTCACTTGATCAACAAAGATTATTTAGAGTTAGCCCAGGATTTTGTAAAACTTGGGTTTTTGACACCAGATACAGATATTATGCCGATCGTCCCGGCGCTGGAATCTGTCCTCGGCGATATCGTCGGCGAAAAGGTAGGAGACTTTAACTTCAAGACGATTACAGACGAGTTTTCGGAGTTGATGTACGACTATCCTTTCCGAGTCCCCGCCAAATTTGCCTTAATTATTCGGTCTCTCGTCACAGAAGAAGGTTTAGCCCTTAGCCTCAATCCAGATTTCAAGATAGTTGAGGTAGCCTATCCCTATGTAGCCCGACGTTTGTTAAACGGAGAATCTCCGGCATTGCGCCGTCGCCTGATTGAGGTATTATTCAAAGATGGCAAATTCCAGTGGAATAGATTAGAGGAGATGATTGCGATCGCCAGATCCGATCGCAGTTTCGACCTGCTACCCACAGCCCAACTCGGCTTGCAATTTTTGCTGTCAGAGGAAGGGTCGTTTTTGAGACGCCAGGTAATGTTAGCCTTGATTGAGGACGATCGAATTCACACCGAAGAAGTTGGCAGCCTCTGGAACTTAGTCAAAGAAGACCTGCAACCAAGTCGCTTGTTCAACGTTGCTTTAGGCGCTTTGACAGAGTTCTCCACAGCAGGAACAGCCGCGCTGAATCGATTTTAATTAGAAGGAAGAAGCAAGAGGGAAGAAGGAAGAAGGAAGAAGGAAGAAGGAAGAAGGAAGAAAAATAATTCTACTTTTGCCAATTCCCAATTCCCAATTCCCAATTCCCAATTCCCAATTCCCAATTCCCCATCCCCAATTCCCAATTTTCCCATTACCCCAAAAGAATTATTCGTGTATTACTTTCCAGAACCTCCCTATTTTTTAATGACTGCTGGATTAATAGCAGGTATGGCATCAGGCTTAGCCTTTGAAGCAACTCTCAAACAAGCCGTACAACTCTGGTCTAAAAATCGTTCTAGCCGTACTTTGTCCAACCTAAAAGGTCTACAATTGCAGTTGCCTTTTTTGGGAATGGCCGGCGGAATTTGCGTATTTTTAGCTTCAGGAATGGAGATATTCGGCTTCCCCAAATTACTGTCCTACGTTCTAGCCCTGCCCCTGACACTACTAACAGCATGGCTAGTTTGGACTCAACTAGCCAAAGTTTTAATTGAACTACAACGCGGAGGTTCCCAAGCCTTAGACTTGGATTCTTTTTTTGAAGAACCATAGTTAAACATCAACCCTCTTTTATAACGAAGAGGGTTGGTTCGTAGTAAGGACTTTAGTCCTTCTTTATTAAAATCCGCAACTTAAATAGAACATTATTAACCCTTTGAATACCCCAACTTTTGAAATTCCTCTGCAAGCGCAGTAACAAATTGGGAGGCGCGAGTTTTGGTCGTGTTTCCGGCGAATTCAAATAGCGGTAGTGCAGAAATACATCGCGGTAAGGAATCTCAACATCTTCGCCCGCACACAATCGAGTAAATTTTGCAGCCGAAATACTCATGTAATGCAAATAAGTCAGCCGCCGTCCTTTGTCGTATAAAACATAATCTATCACATCAAATTGAGAAGACCAATGATTTCCCGTTATCAGTGCAGGTTGATGATAAGCAAAATTATAAAAAGAGATAGCGCTGCGGGCGACTAAATAGTTAAATAAAGGTTGGTCAGTTCCCCGCAAAGACAAAATTTCTGCTTCTCCTGAAGTCAATTTATCTAAAAGTTCGGCTAAGTTATTGCGATTTAAAATACCTTTTTTTGCAGCAAACCAACCAGCACAAAAAATCTGAGATTCCAGTTTTTCAATCTCAAAAAATGCTGCGAGTTTTTCTGATGATAAATCAAAGACATAATTGAGGTCAGATTTGTATTGAAAATCGTTAGCTACCCAATCAAATTCATCAAGTTTTTGATAAATATAATCCAGAGAACCCATTAACAGAGTGTCGGCATCAAAATAGACAAACTTGTCAAAAGGGCCATCAAAACAGCAAAATTTTCGGTGCATTCCCAAACAGTGAACTGGCGCCCAACCTTTAGCTTGCCAAACTTTTTGAGCTTTTTGGTGAGATGTCCAAACTACAGTCGCGAAGTCTTCCCAAAATTGGATGGAATCGGCATTGTCAAATAGAGTAACATTGCTTCGCGAGGCAATTTCTACTCGAACTTTTTGCAAGTTATCATCGTAGGGAATGATGCAAACAGGAATAGTTTTCGCCCCATTAACTTCGAGACTATTCAATAAAGCGACTAAGTGATCAAAAACCACATCATTGCCTAGAATATAAATACCATCAGTCATAGTTGTTAATAAGTAACTGTTTAGGTGCGGGCAAGATGCCCACACCACAATAAAAATGATTGACTGTGGAACAGGCATCTTGCCTGTTCCTCAAAGCTTGTTTAAAGTTAAAAGCACAATAAAATTTATGAATTGTGGAACAGGCATCTTGCCTGTTCCTCAAAGCTTGTTTAAAGTCAAAACCACAATAAAATTTATGAATTGTGGAACAGGTATCTTGCCTGTTCCTCAAAGCTTGTTTAAAGTCAAAACCACAATAAAATTTATGAATTGTGGAACAGGCATCTTGCCTGTTCCTCAAAGCTTGTTGATAATAATATAACATATCAGTTTATCCTCATCTACTGAAAGGCTGAAGGATTTTTTGCATTAAATTTGGTTTTCTTTCATCCAAATAACGATAATATCGCCAAAGTTTCCAATAAGGAGTACCGGATTTAATTGGTATTCCAGCCCAGTGAATATATTTTAATCTTTTGCCTTTGTCATAAAGCACATAATCTCTTTCCTGAAAATGTGTAGAACCAGCCCAGCTTCCAGGTTCTGCTGCTGAATCTTTAACAAGATTCCAGCGTTTGAAAATTAACTTGAGAATCATATAATTTAGTATAGGCTGGTCTGTGACATTTTGAGTAAAGTCAAAATATTCTCGATGTTCCGAACATTCCCGCAAAATTTCATACATTTGCGATTCTGCAATCGTGCCTTTTCGGGAAGCCCAAAAACCGCTGTTGAATACATCTTGAAGCTGTGAGTCGGTAAAGATATTTTGTTCTTTGACAATGGGTGAAAATATATTTCGCAGTTTTTCGCTGAGGTGGTGATAGTCGCAGCAAAAAAAGTCTACTTCTGAGAGTTTGTTGAGGTTGGCTGCGATGTCTTCAAAGACGATGATGTCGGTATCGATGTACAGAAATTCGTCGAGGGGGCCAAACCAGGCGCAGAGTTTCCGCATTTTGTTGGGAAGGGCTAGAAAGTTGCGATCGAATATTTGGCCAATTTCCCTGGTAAACTGTTCCACAAACCCCAGATTTGGGTACAATTGCACACCATAGAGGCTGCTGAGGGCGGCAGCGACTTGCAGATAATTGTCGTCAAACGGGATCAAAAAAACTGGTACTTGACAATTGTAAAGGCGTATGCTGGCTAAAAGGGCGATCGCACTTTCCATCACCTTATCATTAGCAACAATATAAATACCGCGACTCATAAATTTATCCTCAACCTTCTCAAGACTCTTTCTAGCAAACTCGGCGCAGAAATATCAGCATAAGACTTTAGCGGTTCCCTAAAAACCGGCCGCTTCGAGGGTTCGCGGAGATAGCGGTAATGTAGAAACAAATCGCGGTAGGGAAACTCAATATTTTCGCCAGCACAAACTCTCCGAATTAAATCCGGCTGCACCCCAATATAATGAAGGTAAGTCAGGCGATTTCCCTTGTCGTACAAAATGTTATCTCGGGTTTGAAAATGTGGGGAAGTGACACTGCAACCAGTTTTTTCATCATCCGGGAGACTGCGAGCAAAATTATAGCTGTTCATCCCCGTTTTCATCACCATATAATTGAGCAACGGCTGTTCTCCCGCACCTGCATAGAGAATTTCCGCCTCCCCAGATAGCAGTTTACCTAACAGCCATTCTCTAGTATCACGGTCAAAAACTCCTTGCTTGCTGCCGTAAAATCCCGAACAAAATATTTCCGAGTCGAGCCGATTTTGCTCAAAAACTTCCAGCAGTTTTGGCGAATCAATGTTGTAGACTTTAGTTGGGTCGCGAAATTGAAAGTCATAAACCACAAAATCATATTTATCTAATTTATCAAAAACCGCATCAAGAGAATTCATCACCAAAGTATCCGCATCCAGATAGATAAACTTGGCAAACGGGCCGTCGAAAGCGCAAAAGCGGCGGTGCGCGCCGTAAAGCCGAAATTTTTTGCGATTTAAGCGCTCAGGTGCAGCGGCTTGCATAAATTCATCCCATCGCTGAATAGATGCGCTATCTTCATACAGAAAAACATTAGAACGCTTGGCAATTTCAGCTTGAATTTGCTGGATATGTTCGTCAAAAGGATAAATACAGACAGGAGTATTTGAGCCTAAAATAACTTCAATACTGTTGAGAAAAGCAATTAGTTGGTCGTAAACTGTATCGTTTGCTAGCGTGCAAATTCCCTTCATATCTATTAGTCCGCGTAGGCGGACTTTGTTTGTATAGAAGCGGTTTCAACCGCCGAATTATCTAACATGATATTATTTCCTGACAAACAAAATTAGACAGCCAATTGAGCAAGTTCAATTCGTGGAGAATGATTTGCCTAGCTTCAGCAATTTTATCCCTCGCTTCATGCCAACAATCCGGCGTAGCAATCACCTCTTTAATAAATTCTACTCCCTTCTCATCCAAACTGGGAAGCCGCAAAAAACTTCCCGCCGGCAACAACTTATCCGCCGCCGCACCGCCGTAATAAATCGGCAAATTCCAAGCTAATAAAGCATCCCAAAGTTTTTCGCTGACATACCAATCATTTTCTGCATAATTCTCCACAGCCAAATTGTAATAATAAGGTGCGACAGCGTGCCATTTATTATTAACCGTGCCGTTTCCCTGCGCCCAACTTGGCAAGTTTCGCCCGTAAAGGTCAAAATCTAATTCTGCTTCTTGCAGCAAATTGATAAAATCTAATCTGCGTCGGTGGTTGGCTGTGCGACTAACGCCCGAAGTTATCCAAGAACAGGATTTAGTTTTAGTTGGTGGTGGCATTTCATTCAATTCTCGAAACGAGTTTGAGTGATACCAAATCGCGGGCATATAATTGGGATTGGGCGCAAAATCATCCGGCCCGGAAACGTAACCGCAATAAAGTTTTGCTTGTTCGTAGTTGGCTTTGGTAATTTCAATAACTTCTGCTAAAGGCGGTTCTCTGATTAGATAAATAATCCGTTCTTGGGGGACGTTGCGGAATTTATCTCGAATGTCATTTTCTGGTTTATTATGCCCGTGTCGGCGTATTTTGTCGAGCCATGACTGCTGTTTAGGCTGTCGGGGAAAGTCGAATTGATACATGAGCAAAAAATCTGGTTCCGGGTGATTGGCGAGCATTTGAATGTTGCCCCATTCCCCAAAGTTGTGAGGTGTTTGTTGCCACAGCCAATCGCTTTGATTCATGCCTGGATAGGTGGTGATTGCACTGATAATTATTGGGTTCATTTCTCTCTTAGTCCGCGGAGGCGGACTTTGTTTATGTAGCCGCGGTTTCAACCGCCGGGGCTAGGAATAGGTAATTTAAAATTATACAAAACTAATGAATAATTTGCGATCGCACTTCTTCATCCACATAACTCAAAATCCTCTCGATCCTATTTTCCCACGAAAATTGCTTGACAAAACCCAATGTTTCTGCATAACCTTCGCTTCTCCTCGGATATTTTGCTAAACTATCTCGAATGCTTTGCGCGAACTTGTGCGGGTTATCAGGTTCGCACCAAATGGCAGCTATATTTCCAGATTTGAATTCCATTAAAGATGCAATCTCCGTCGCAACAATAGGAGTTCCCGATGCCATATAATCAAAGAACTTCAAAGGAGATGTGAATGTCGCGGCCTCTGTCTGACAGTGAGGGTGAGTCAAAACATCGGCGGCTTGCAGCAAGCTGGCTAGTTGATTTTGAGGCAGGTAGCCGAGAAAATTGATGTTCTTGACTTGCTTGTCTGTGGCTAACTGCTGGTATGCTGTTACTTGAGATGAGTCACCACCGGCGATCGCAAATTGAACTTCCGGCAACACCCGCGCCACATCCACCAGCATATCCACACCCTTAAACGGGTACAGCCCCCCCGCATACACCGCTAAATATTGCCTTCCACCTGCTAATAATCGCTGCCGCCAATTCTCGGCTGCGTCTGTTTGTCTCACCAGAAACAACTGGTTAAAACCATTGTGCAGCATAATGACTTTTTCCGCTGGCATCCCATTCTGAATCATGCTGTCTCGCACAGTATCTGCAACAGTTACAGCAATTTGAAAGAGAGGATTATTAACAACCTCCGGCTCAAACTTCTTATCTTCATGGTGGTGTTGTTCGTAGATAGCGGGAATTCCGTGTTTAATGGCAGCTTTAACAAAGTTCCAGTCGCGAGTATGAACAATTTTAGTCGATTTCAGCAGGTGAATTGGCAAGTAGTATTTTGAGACTATTGTACTGGAACTTGTCCACTTGCTGTTCAAAAGGTCGATCGGCCACGGCATCGGTAAGTATGCTATTTTTAATTGCTCTTGAATATTGTATATTTGAGCAAGTTTTGCATCGGGTTTTCTCGGTTGAAAAGGATGAAACCAATCAACTGGATTAAAAGCCTTCCATCCTTTACGGATATATACCAAAACTGCTGGATAACCGAGATTTGCTGCGGCATTTGCTGAGTGTGCAACTTGAACTAAGCTGGCTACATTCGGTTGTGGCAAGATATTTCTGGTGAAAAATACATAGTATTTCGACATTGGAATTGGTAATGGGTAATGGTAATTGGTAATTGGTATATTGGGCTGGATCGCGGCTGGATCGCGGCTGGATCGCGGCTGGATCGCGGCTGGATCGCGGCTGGATCGCGGCTGGATCGCGGCTGGATCGCGGCTGGATCGCGAGCGAGACGCTCGCACTACTATTCTAATAACAAATAACAAATAACAAATAACTAATAACTAATAACCAATAACTATTTTGTTGCTTGACGTTTAATAGTATTTTCTATAAATTCCAAAGTTTTGAAAATATTAGCAGCCGAGTGATATGATTCTCTGATTAACTCATCTCTTTCTTCGGGAGAATCAACCATTTCATCTACTAGCAACTTCAGGTAAGCTATCATCGGAGTCAGGCGAGTGCGAATTTCGTAAGAACCTCTAATCAAAGCTTCATCGCGGGCGGTTTCTTCCGCAAATTGCATTGAATACAAGCGAGTGTAGTAACCTCCTTTGGCTAGCAATTCTTCGTGAGAACCGATTTCTACGACTTGTCCGCGATCGATCACGGCGATTTTGTCGGCTTTTTGGACTGTGGAGAGGCGGTGGGCGATGACTAAGGTTGTGCGATCGCAACTCAGTTTCTCGATCGCCGATTGCACGTATCTTTCCGAAACCGTATCCAGCGAACTCGTTGCCTCGTCTAAAATTAAGATTTCCGGGTTTTGCAGCAAAGCTCTAGCGATCGAAATCCTCTGACGCTGCCCTCCCGATAATATCACACCGCGATCGCCAATTTGAGTATCCAACCCCTCCGACAACCGTTCAATAAACTCATAAGCATTCGCCCCCTGCGCCGCTTCCACAATTTCAGCCTCCGTCGCATCGGGCCTAGCGTAAGCAATATTTTCGCGCACCGAAGCATTAAACAAAAACGTATCTTGGCTAACAATACCCATCGCCTTTCTGAGACTTTTTAGCTCAAATTCGCGCAAATCTCTACCATCTATCGAGATACTACCTTCAGTAGGATCGTAAAATCTCGGCAGTAAATCTGCCAAAGTTGACTTCCCAGAACCCGAAGTTCCTACCAAAGCCAAAGTAGTGCCGTAAGGTAGAAATAAATCAATTCCTTGAAGAACTAAATTTTTGTGATTCGGATAACTAAAAGATATTTTATTAAAACTAATTCCCGATCGCAAATGAGTGTATGGCACAGAACCGTTCAGCATAAAAGGCTTCTCATCGCAGCTCAAAAAATCATCAACTACTTCTACGCTAGCTGACGTATTAGCAAATTGACTCCGCCCGCTATTCAACTGAGAAATCAAAGGAATTAACCTAAAAAGTACCAATAAATAGGTCAGCAGAACAGTTGAAATAGACTCAATTTCATTAGCAAATATTGTACGACCGATAAATACAATCAAAATTATCACGATCAAATTAACAACTTCGTTAATTGGGGCAATCGCCGCATAATTTACCTGAGCCTGAAAATCCGCGTGTTCTCGCCTTTGAATTAAATGCTTAATCCGCTGATACTCCCTTTCTTCGTTACCCGTTGACTTAACTAGCCGAATCCCAGTCATGGTTTCCAGCACCCTCACCGAATAATCTTTCGACATTTCAGAAAGCACGAGACCAAAATGCTTAGAACGGTTAATAATATATTGATTTGTGCAAGCAACCAATCCCAACAAAAGCGTAGATGTCAACGTCAACTTCCACGATATAGAAAGCAGCAAACCCAGAAACACCAAAACAGTGACTGAGGTAGTAAACATTCCAATTGCCGTACCAACTGCACTCGCAGTCCGGCCAATCTCTCCGCCCAATCTATTAATCAAATCCCCGACTTTAGTTTTAGAATAAAAATCTAAATCTACTTCTAACAACAACCGCAAACCTGCTTCTCGCAAATCAAAAGTCAGAGAGCGCGTCAGAGAAGTGGCGACTAAAGTATTAATATAGCTAGCAAGATTTTTTAATATAATTGCCAGAACAATCGCCCCGGTCATCAACATTAAACGCTGATTTTCCGGCATTCCCTCAAAGGGATACATCAAACTTTTAATGAGAGGTGGAGCGCCGCGCAGCTCGATAGCTTCCCCCAAAAAAATTAAAAGCACTGGTACAATCAGAGTAGTGCTGATACCGCTGAATAAAGCCCCAGCAAAGCCCAGCATCACAGTTAACACAATCCTGCCCGGATATCGTCTCGCAAATTTTAGGAGTAGCTTATTGGCAGACATGAAGCATTCCCAGCTAAACAGTACGGCATCTCAAAATATTCTTTAATTACAGCCAGTTTTTCTTCCTCCATTCAGTCGCTTCAATTTCACCTATAGCTACCTGCAATTATATCTGAAAGTATCGGTGCCATTGCTTGAATACTATATTTTTTCACGCATCTTTCCCGAGCTTTCATTCCTTGGAAATTGGCGGCTGTAAAATTTTGAAATATCCATTTAATTTTTTGGGAAATTTGATCGGGAGAACTAGGTTCGACTAAATAACCAGTTCCGCCTAAAATTGTAGGAATATCTCCCACGCGCGTAGACAAAACAGGCTTAGCCATTGCCATGCCATCTGTCAGCTTGAGCGGAAACTGAGCCACCGCTGTCAGAGTGTCTCGCTGAGGAACAACGACAACGTGAGCAGCCGCTACAACTTCCGGCATCGTTTCCACAGGAAATTTTGGCAGTTTAACAACCCAACGACCCCATTGTTGCATAAGTCTATCATCATAATCATCATAAGGACTTCCGCCGACGATCGCTAATTTTAAATCGGGCTCATTTAACTGTTCGAGGGCCATCAAAACATCCTCAACACCTTTGTGAGCACGCGGCGCCCCGGGAAACATCAGAACTCTATAGCCCGACAAGCCGTAACGCTCTCTGCTCAATTCAGGATTGTATTTAACAGGGTCAAACATTTCAGTATCCTTACCATTAGGCAAATATACACCACCAAAACGCTGTTTTAAAAACTCTGTATCAACGGTGACAGCATCAGCACGGGAAACTAAACCTTCCATCCACTTGACATATAGCGGATGATCCGGTTCTCGCAATTGACCATTGTGTTTAAAAATATCTCGATAAAGTTGCTTAAAAGAAGGGCGATATTTCCATTCGTCACCGCCGAACCAGCTAAGTTCCCAGTCATCAATGTCTAAAATGAGAGGGCGGCGAGTATCGAGTTTTTTGAGCAGCGATAAACCAAAACTTGTAGGCTTAGGTTTCACTGCATAAATAATATCCCCATCGATTTTTTTCAATAATTTTTGAACATCCATCAAAAACCCTGGATAGTTTTTCCCCGGTATCGCACATACGGGGATGCCTGTCGGAGGAATAGCATACAATTCCTTACCAAACTGAAATCCCACAACTTCTACATCACATTTAAGCTCGATTAGGACTTGAGCTAGTAGAAAAGCACGAATTGCACCTCCTCCAGACAAATCGCTCACCACTAATGAAACTTTCACTTGGTAATTTTTTATTAAAAAAGTTGCTTTATTTTCCTGCTTAAACGATCTTTTGTCAAGGGTAGCAAAGCAAAAAATATTTTTTTCAGTGAAATCCTTGGATCTTTTAAGGCTAAAATATCTTTGATTTCTTGTCTTAATTTGGTAGCTGCTGATGCCGTTCGCAAGTAAAGCTGCGGATGAATTAAGGAAAGCTGAAAAATGTTAGTTCTCGCTGCCTCTTTTTGCAAGACTGGATTTGTTGTTAAATATTCCCGATTCGCAAATATAAGTATATTCTGGGCGTAGTACCATTTAACTCGCTCATTTTGCCATATTTTATGTCTCATGCAGTCAATCGCCACATATCCTTGCTCTTGAAAGAGTTTCGCCCAATAGTCTGGCCACTGTTCGTTAACGTGATTTGTTCCCCCTTGAAATGGTACTGCGGCAGAGAATAAAATCACTGGGCCAAGCTTCACTAAAGACTCTATAAATACTCGGGCACACTCTGGGGGCAAGTGTTCTGCTACTTCTAGAGAAACAACTAAATCAAATTGTTGTTGGACGCGCAAAGGTTGGGTTAAATCTAATGCTAAAAACTTGTTTTCAGGGATTTCTAGCATTTTGATATCTACCCAATCACCGTCTATTCCTAAAAAATCTTCAACGCCGAATTCTTGGAATGCGGACAGCCAAGTCCCCGTACCGCAACCGACATCAATTACTCGTTTGGGCTGCACGAATTCCCAAAGGATAGGGATAATTTCTATGGCTGATTCGTAGGAGGTTGTTTGTAAGTATTGATATAATTCTTTGGTATAATGTTGCACGGCCTAGAGTAGTAAGTTGGTCAAGTTTATTTTAAGCGCCAGGGATTGTTAATTTGATTTGGTAAAAATATTTTAGCGGTGCGATCGACTATTCGAGTAAAAAGCGATCGCGTGACGTTCTTTGCGTACTGCGGGCGGTAGGGGTAGGTGCAGTGCATGACTTTTATCGGTTTGTCGATCGCATAAGCATCTTTCCACTTATCCAAATAGTTGTACACAGGGGACAATGTTCTCATTTGCGGTTTCACAGATTCAATAGCAGCAGCAAAAGCACCCTGGTCTTTCAAAAGTAGCACATTTTGATGCGCCACTACTATCTCGAAATATTTCTTAAATTCCGCGAACAATTCCTGATTTGTACTGCTTTTCGTAAAAGCAATAAATCCGCCATTGTATTGAATGGTATTTTTGTTTAGTGGCAATCCCACAGACTGCAAAGTTGACAGAATATCTTGCTTGACTCTTAATAAATTGCTCGCTTTCGCAATCGCAGGCTGCACATCTTCTGTCACCAACAAATCTACCTCATCAAGATAGCCGAAAACCTCATCTATTGGCGACAGCAAACAAATATCGCAATCCATATAAATAGTTTTCTCAAACAGAGATTCCCCGTACAAAGACAGCTTGGCTTGGCGCGACGCTAAAACAGGATTTTCGTGAGAGGGTGCTCTTTGCAATATGACATTTCCAAACACCTGAAGTAAAGGATATAAAATTCGAGGTACTCTATCTATTAAAATAATAATTGGTTCCTGGTGAAATTTCCTGACGGACGCCAGAAAATGAACGCAATCTTGGAAAGAGTAAAGACCTGTTAAAATAGTGATAAATCCCTTAGTTGCTAGTTTCATTAGTGCGTCCACTCCCAAAAACTCTCGTTCCAGTTATCTCGATAATTAAAAATTCCTTCCCATTCATAAAAATGCACAAAATCTTTCAAGTTAATTACTTTATTGATATTTTTGAGCATATAAAGAGGTTTTTCGCCATAAAAAGAAGCCCACATAGTATAACTACTAGGCGGCCCGACAATATAGTCGCACTCAGCCAAAGCATAGATATCTTCGATTAAATGACCGTTAGCAAAAACGCAGTTAAAATCATCAAATAACTTAGGATTTTGCTGAATATTAGAGCAAATCAAAAACTTGATTTTGTTACCTTCAAATAGTTTGACTATTGAATTCATCACTTCTAAGTATTGCTCAGTTGTGTAAAAGTATCTCCCCTTTTGGTGCTGAGCATAATCCCCTTGACGGATGTGAACTCCAACGATCGTATCTGCGTTATTTTTTACATTCAATATCAAACTATCTACATTGATTTTATATTGTTGTAATGGTGTAAAGTAGGATCTAATCTCATCGGCGTACTTATACAACTTTGGCAAATCTTCTACAAACCAGCCATCTCGAAATAACCAGCCTTTAAAACAAACAATTGAACTATTTTTTATTGCTTGAATATCCCGATAATTTATCCAATTAAACGGCTTTTCTCTGGTAATTTCTTGCGTTTTAAAGATATTTTTATTGCTTAAATTATTGATGAGTTTAAAATATTGATTTCTGATAAATCTGTTACCTGATACGGTAAAATATGGAGGAGGATAACAGCACAATAAATCTTTGTTCGTGTCTACAAAGAATTCTGCATATTCTTCAAAAGCTGGATTGAGGACAGTGCAATTATGCTCGATCGCCCAAGCTATGAAATTGGCAAAAAGCAGCAGTCTGTTGCCTAGTTGTCCCGATTTAGCAGATATTATCAACATAGTCGCTATTTTGGTTAAGGTAAGGTGCGCGGCGCGCACCCTACAGACTAAGGGTGATGACGTTTTTGGTGCCACTGCCAAGCGTGAGTTACAATATCCTTAATGTCGGGATATTCTGGAGACCAACCTAAGGTTTCGATCGCCTTTTTGCTGCTGCCAACCAAACTAGGCGGGTCTCCCGGACGCCGATCGCACTCCACAGCCTTAATCTCTTTTCCCGTCACTTGGCGGGCTGTTTCAATCACCTCTTTTACCGAAAACCCGCCACCGTTGCCCAAATTAAAGAAATCTGATTTGCCGTCATTTAGCAAATATTCTAGCCCTAAAATGTGAGCTGACGCCAAATCGTTAACGTGAATGTAATCGCGAATGCAAGTACCGTCAGGAGTATCGTAATCGGTGCCGAAAATTGCGATCGAATCTCGTTTTCCCAAAGCAGCGAACAACACCAACGGGATCAGGTGAGTTTCGGGCTTGTGATCTTCTCCTAACAACCCGTTCGGATCGGCTCCAGCGGCGTTAAAATAGCGAAAACAAACAGACTTAAAATTGTACGCCGCGTCAAAGTCTGACAAGATCCTTTCTACCATTAACTTAGTAGCACCGTAGGGATTGATCGGATTTTGCGGGTGGTCTTCGGTGAGGGGGATTTTCTGCGGTACGCCGTAAGTCGCGCAAGTAGAAGAAAACACCAATTTCTTAATCCCAGCAGCAATCATCGCTTCCAAAAGTGTAATCGTGCCGATGACGTTGTTCCGGTAATATTTAGCTGGATCGGTAACAGATTCGCCGACGTAAGCGTAAGCAGAAAAGTGCATTACCCCTGCAATGTTGTGGGTGGCGAACAAGTTGTCGAGAAGTGCGCGATCGTTTGTATCACCAACTACTAACCCTACTTGCAAAACCTGCTCTACTATATCTCGGTGGCCGTAAACTAAATTATCTAAAATCACTACACCGTAACCGGCATTTTTCAGCGCTAATACTGCGTGAGAGCCAATATATCCAGCTCCGCCTGTTACCAAAATTGTTGGTTTTTCTGTACTCATATTATTCTGGGTTGTTTTGTAGCTGTAACTGTCGATGAGATTGCAATACGGTTGGGTTAAGCCTGTTTATGCCCCGGAGATCCCCCTCGCATCCCCCTTAAGAAGGGGGACGAAAGAGAATTCTCTTGTCCCCCCCTTTTTTAAGGAGGCTGTGAGAATTCTCTTGTCCCCCGATTTTTAAGAGGGCTTTGAGAATTCTCTTGTCCCCTCATTTTTAAGGTTTGTGAGAATTCTCTTGTCCCCCCCATTTTTAAGGAGGCTGTGAGAATTCTCTTGTCCCCCCCTTTTTTAAGGGGGGTTAGGGGGGATCGGCGTTAACTGCAACTGTGGATTATCTTGTGAATTTACCAGCTCAATCGATGAACTTGAGGCGACCAATTTGGATGTAATCAAATATCCGATTGATTTGATATCGATCCTCCTCTGAAATTTTATCATCAGATAGGATCGTAGAAGTCAAAACTAAATGTTCCCGGCGAGAGATTTTGCCAGACGTGACAATCCGATCGACCATTTGAGAAATTGTTAAGTTGGATTTGTTTTGAGATGTTCGCATTTATTCGATCGCATTTATGTCAGAATATTTAAAGCTGCTGGGAGTTCTCGACCTAAAAATCGTCTGTACCAGACTGCAAAGCAATTTGTGGAACAGCAGAAACAATGTATCAGAGTTTTACTTCCAAAGATAGATGCGCTGATTATAGAATTCTGCATTATGCCTTCGGAACACGCTCACAATATTTTAATTGTATAATATTTTTTCTAGAGAGGCTGTTTTCTATGCAGGTCTATCGGATTCCGGTACTGTCGGACAATTACATTTTCTTGCTGTACGACCCCGATCGCCATACAGTAGCAGTGGTCGATCCAGCGCAAGCAGAACCGGTCTTGCAGCAAGTGCGATCGCTCAAAGCCGAATTAATCGCAATTTTCAACACGCACCACGATCGCGATCACGTAGGCGGCAACCAGCAACTGATCGATCGCTTCCCCCAAATTACAGTTTACGGCGGCGCCGAAGACCGAGGCAGAATTCCCGGACAGCAAGTATTTTTACATCAGGGCGATCGCGTTGAATTTGGCGATCGAACCGCCGAAATTTTCTTCGTGCCCGGCCACACAAAAGCCCACATAGCCTACTATTTCCCGCCCAGCAACCCAGGGGAAACGGGCGAATTGTTCTGTGGAGACACTTTGTTTGCTGGAGGCTGTGGCAGACTCAAAGAAGGCACTCCCGCCCAAATGCTAGCTTCCCTCGAACAATTGCGAAACTTGCCCGACAATACCAGAGTTTGGTGCGCCCACGAATACACGCTGACAAACTTGCAATTTGCCATTAGTGTAGATCCCGACAATCCTGAGTTACAGCAGCGCTTGGCAGCAGTTAAAGAAGCTCGCAGCCGATCGCAACCTACAATACCATCATCGATCGGCATCGAGAAAAGCACAAACCCCTTTTTGCGCTGGGATTTTCCTAGTCTTCAGTCAGTCGCCAACAGTCAAGATTCAGTGCAAACCTTCGCTCGATTGCGCGGGATGAAAGACCGATTTTGACAGTTGACAGTTGACAGTTGACAGTTGACAATTGACAGTTGACAAAAGAAGGAAGGGTCTTGGAGTAATGAATCGTCTGATTTTAATTTTTCTTTAAAAAGGAGAGGCTTTCAACCAATTCTTTCTGGTATAGCCCTTCTCAAAAAAGTGAGCTATGACATATGCCCTATGCCCATGCGTACCTCATCTTTTTGAGAAGGGCTATAAATGTCTGTATTGGGTTAAGTTGGGGGCACGAACCAAAGTAAAAGGCGATCGGTCTAAACATCAGAAGAGCCGTGGCACTGGAGGAAAAATAGACCGCTATATTGGGTAAATGCGATCGCCATTTACCGTTAACACCAAGATAGCCTTGCCAAAATTTGCGATCGGGTTTAGTTAAAGCAATTGGGTTTTTCGTTACCTGCGCGCAAGTGCGATCGGATCGCCCTCGAAAACAAGCAACAGCAGGCGATCGCAATCTACAGAAACGTTGAATAATGATGAGACCGATCGCTCATTTGCCACAGCCAGAAAATTGCCTCTCGCCTTTGCTTACACAACTGGTCAAGGCGTGGAGCTCTGGTATAAAATAAATTGTCGAGATATTGAAATTCCAGCAGAACGATCGACATCTCTCTGAGGTTTGAATTGTCAGCCTGTTTGCATCAAAAGTTTTTGTGATTATTTCCTTATATATAATTGATGAGTACGATTAGCTTTGCCACAAGTAAAACGATCTTTGTTAAAAGATGAAAAATCTAGGCAATACTGAACCCCAAGCGAAAATAGACTCCTCTGTTTCAGAGGATTCTAACAAAGCACTCAACCCGAGTGCAGCTTTGCAAACAGATGTAGGGATGGTTCTGCAATTGGCAGACGGCAGCATTCAGGCGTGCAATTCTCGCGCCGAGAAACTGTTGGGGATGACAGCAGAACAAATGCAGGGAAACACTTCCATCAACTGTCCGTGGCAGACTCTGCGTGAAGATGGCTCGGATTTTCCTGGGGAGACGCACCCGTCTATGGTGGCGCTGCAAACCGGGAAACCCTGCTCAAATGTCATCATGGGCTTCTATCAACCACAGGGAGAATTGATTTGGTTGAAGATCAATTCTCAACCTTTATTTCAGGGAGATCGATCGACTCCCTACGCCGTAGTTACCACCTTTATAGAAATCGGTCAACCTGGGCCAAGATTCGTCGGTGACGCGCCCGCCCAACAACAGTCAGACACCCTCGAAAGTATTTCCGACGGGTTCTTTGCTTTGGATCGAAACTGGCGGTTTACCTACGTTAATTCTCAAGCGGCGCGGTGGATAAATCGACTCTCGAAAGATTTGATCGGCAACACCGTTTGGGAAGAGTTTCCCGAGTCTGCGGGCAGTTTGTTCGATCAGGAATTTCGCCGCTGCGCCACAGAGCAAGTTACAGTTAGTTTTGAATCTTTTTATGGGCCGCTCAATGCTTGGTATGCGGTACGAGCTTATCCGATCGCATCGGGAATTGCCGTTTATTTTCAAGATGTTACCGAGCAGAAAGCCGATCGGGCTGCTTTTATTAAACAAGGGCAAACGGCGCACCAACAACTAGCAGAAATCGAGGCAATTTATGCTAGCGCGCCGATCGGACTTTGCTTTATCGATACCGACTTGCGATTTGTCCGCATCAACTCGCGCCTCGCAGAAATTAACGGAGTTCCCGCCGCCGCCCACATCGGTAAAACATTGCGCGAAATCTTGCCGCAACAAGCTGATGATTTAGAGCCGCTTTACCGAGAAGTTATAGCCACTAAAGTTCCCGTCGAACAGCTCGAAATTCACGGGGAAAACTCAGCGCAGCCGGGAGTAGAACGTAGTTGGCTGTTGAGTCTCTATCCGCTGAAAGCCCAGGACGATCGCGTGTTGGGCGTGAATGTGACAGTGTACGAAATTACCGATCGCAAAGCTCGCAAAAAAGAAATTCAACGGCTCAACCAGGAACTACAGCGCAGAGTTAACGAACTGCAATCAATATTTGATGCTGTACCCGTCGGGATCGCGATCGCCCACGATCCAGAGTGTAATGTAATTCGCACTAACAGGTTTGCTCAGTCGATGCTAACAGTGCGGCCGGATGCCAATGTTTCTGCAAGCGGAGACGAAGCCGCACTCCTTCCCTTCAGACTGCTTAGCAACGGCCAGGAAATCCCGCCAGAAGAGCACCCAATGCAGCGGGCGGCGGCTTCGGGTGCCGAATTGCGAGATGCGGAATTTCAAATGGTGCGATCGGATGGGGCGACGTTTGATTGGTTGATGAATGCGGTGCCGTTATTTGACGCACAGGGCGCAGTCTGCGGCTGTGTCTCGGCGTTTGTGGATATTAGCGATCGCAAACGAGCGGAGGCAGCTTTGCGCGACTCTGAGGAACGCTACCGCACTTTGTTTGAGTCCCTAGACGAAGGCTTTTGCGTCATCCAAATACTGTTTGACGACAACCAAAAGCCGATCGATTACCGCTTTTTGGAAATCAATCCGGCCTTTGAGAAACAAACCGGACTCGTACAAGCTGCGGGCAAAACTGCGCGGCAGCTCGTTCCAGAACTCGAAAATTATTGGTTCGAGATCTACGGCAAAGTTGCGCTGACAGGCGAACCAGCGAGCTTTGAACACGGCTCCGAAGCCATGAACCGCTGGTTTGAGGTTTCAGCGTTCCGCACGAGCGAGCCCCAGAGCCGCAAAGTCGCCATACTTTTCAAAGACATCAGCGATCGCAAACAGGCGGAAAATCGCCTGCGGGAACAGTCAGAGCAACTGCGGCTGTTCGTCAAACATTCGCCTGCGGGGGTGGCGATGTTTGACCGCCAGATGCGGTATATGCTGGTGAGCGATCGCTGGCTGGAAAGTTACGGGCTGGGCGCTCAAAACATTGTAGGTCGATCGCACTACGAGATATTTCCAGAATTGTCCGATCGTTGGAGACAAATCCACCAGCGCTGTCTGGCGGGAGCAGTCGAAATGTGTCCAGAAGATCCGTTTCCCCGCGCTGATGGTTCGATAGACTGGGTGCGCTGGGAAATTCACCCTTGGCGAACCAACAGCGGTGAGATTGGCGGGATCATGATTTTTTCCGAAGTAATCACCGATCGCAAAAACGCTGAACTCGCGCTGCAATTGGCAAACCAGCAAGTCAGCAATATTATCGAAAGTATTACCGATGCCTTTATCGCGATCGATGCACAATGGCGCTATACCTACGTTAATGCCACTGCTGAAAAACTTCTGGTGCGATCGAGAAACGACTTGTTAGGTCGATCGATCTGGGAGATATTCCCCGCCGAAGCAGAATCCAACTCAAGGCTGTATCAAGAATTTCATCGAGTCGTTTCCGAGCAAGTTTCTGTCAAGTTTGAAGAGTTTTCGCCGTCGCTTCAAAGGTATATAGAAGTCAGCGTCTATCCAGCAGCCGATGGACTTACGGCTTATTGGAGCGATATTGGCGATCGCAAACGCACAGAAGAAGAACTGCGGCAAAAAAATGCAATTTTGAACGTAATTAACGAGTCAGCGCCCACGCCAATTTTTGTTAAAGATCGACAAGGATGTATTATTTATGCCAATCCAGCCACCCTGGAGGCGCTGGGAAAACCTGCTGCTGAAGTAATTGGCCGGCGCGATCGCGATTTATACGCAGTAGCAGAACTGGGAGCCACAGTCTCGGAAAACGATCGGCGGATTATGGAATCCGGTCAAACAGAAATCGTCGAAGAATCTCCCGATGGCGTTCGGACTTTTCTGGGAATGAAAGCTCCCTACCGCAACGAAGCCGGAGAAGTAATCGGCTTGATTGGCATCTCCAACGACATCACAAAACGCAAGCGAGCCGAAGTCGCACTGCAAGAAAAAACGAAGTTACTCCAAGTAATTATAGACAGCATTGGTGACGGTTTGATTCTCGCCAACCAACAAGGGGAGTTTGTGCTGTTTAACCGCGCCGCCGTGAGAA
Source organism: Microcoleus sp. PH2017_09_SFU_O_A (assembly GCF_020738625.1). Taxonomy (NCBI): domain Bacteria; kingdom Bacillati; phylum Cyanobacteriota; class Cyanophyceae; order Oscillatoriales; family Microcoleaceae; genus Microcoleus; species Microcoleus sp. PH2017_09_SFU_O_A. The sequence continues at coordinate 7,242 of NZ_JAEQCF010000096.1, read as the reverse complement.
TATTCGGTCAGCTAACCAATGAAAAATCCTCTCAGGAATGGTCGAGCACCTACGGACTATTTTTGCCAGACCAAAAAACCCTTTTCCCCGAGGAGGAACTACCTCTAACCAGAGCAATCAAAGGTGAATATGTCAATGATGTAGCGATATTTGTCCGCCACCAAGATTGCGAAGATCGCTGGATCAGTATCAGCGGTTATCCGGTAGTTGATACCAGCAGAGAAATCACAGGCGGAGTGATTGTCTGTCGGGATATCACAGAACGCAAACAATCAGAAGCCGCGCTGCAAGAGAGCGAACAGCGATTCCGCTATATGGCTAACAACGCTCCATTTATGGTCTGGGTAACAGACTCTACAGGCTACTGCACTTTCTTGAGCGACAACTGGTATGAATTCACAGGTCAAACTGAGGAAACAGGTTTGGGATTTGGTTGGATAAACGCGGTGCATCCAGAAGACCGAGAATACGCCCTTAACGGATTTTTGAGGGCCAACGAACGCCAGGAACATTACAGCATGGAATTTCGCTTGGGGCGCAAAGATGGCGGATATTCTTGGGCGCTGGATGCGGCGGCTCCCAGATTTACCGACAGCGGACAATTTGAGGGTTATATCGGTTCTGCGATCGACATTACAGAGCGCAAACAAGTGGAAACCGAGCGCGATATGGTTCTGCAATTGGAACAAACGGCGCGCGCGGAAGCCGAACGAGCTAACCGGATTAAAGACGAGTTTTTGGCGGTGCTTTCTCACGAGTTGCGATCGCCCTTAAATCCGATTTTAGGCTGGTCGCAACTGCTGCTCGGCGGCAAACTGAGCGCGGCTAAAACCGCCCAAGCCTTCGAGACGATCGAACGCAACGCCCGACTGCAATCTCAATTAATCGAAGACTTGCTCGACGTGTCTCGGATTCTGCAAGGAAAACTCAGATTGAATGTTGCTCCGGTGAATGTCGGCACCATTATCTTGTCTGCTTTGGAAACCGTGCAACTAGCAGCCGAAGCTAAAAAGATTCAAATTCAAACAATCTTAAATCCAGATATCGGACTCGTTGTCGGCGATACAGGTCGCTTGCAGCAAATTGTGTGGAACTTGTTATCTAACGCGGTGAAATTCACGCCCGAAGGCGGTCGAGTAGAAGTTAAATTAGCGCAAATCGCACACGAAGTTCAAATTCAAGTTTCAGACACGGGTAAAGGGATTATTCCCGATTTCTTGCCCTATGTTTTCGAGCATTTCCGACAAGAAGACGGCGCCACAACTCGCAAATTTGGCGGTTTGGGATTGGGATTGGCGATCGTCCGCCAACTGATTGAACTTCACGGCGGAAGGGTGTTTGCAGAAAGCCCCGGAGAAGGTCAAGGAGCGACGTTTACGGTGAGATTACCGCTATTAAATGATGATTCTAGAACGCAGGATGAGACAGAACGTCATTCATCTGAGAGTGCCAATCTTTCATCTTTGCCGCTCGCTGGATTGAGAATTTTGGTAGTAGATGATGAGCCGGACTCGCGCGATTTTGTCGCCTTCGTGCTAGAGGACGCGGGTGCAGAGGTGATTTCCCTGTCATCTGCTGCTGAGGTGCTGCTGTCGATCGCCCAAACTGCACCGGATCTGATCGTCAGCGACATCGGAATGCCCGAGATGGACGGGTATATGCTGATCCGTCACATCCGCACTCAGCTCGCGCCCGAGTATCGGGGGCTAGTGGCGATCGCCCTAACAGCCTATGCTGGAGAAGCCAACGAGCGTCAAGTTTTGCAAGCCGGATTTCAAAAGCACTTATCTAAGCCGATCGATCCAACCCAGTTAGTTGCTACAGTAGCGCGGGCGATCGGCCCAAAGCTAAAAAACCCATAATAGGTTCGCAGTCAGTTGACAGTTGACAGTTGACAGTTGACAGCTTGTCAGTCAGATCCGTCGAAGGGTTGACGGTTGACAGTTGACAGAAGTCCCACGGAATAAGGATGAGATATCATTTTTGGTGCATTCATCCGTCTACAGCGAAGGTGGTGCAGAAATCGGAGAAGACTCTTCGTCCTTACTACGAACCTGATTAAGAAGGACTCTTAGTCCTGTCAACTGCCAACTGCCAACTGCCAACTGCCAACTGCCAACTGCCAACTGCCAACTCTTCCTTCTCCCTTGCGATCGCCCGTCAAACTTCGCTATTATAGAAAGTTGCAGTTAAAACCCCACAATCAACGATCATGGCCAAGCGCGTCCAATTAGTTTTAAACAAAGATGTCAGCAAACTCGGCAAAGCTGGCGACGTAGTAGAAGTAGCCCCAGGCTACGCCCGCAACTACCTAGTACCCCAAGGAATGGGATTTAAAGCCACTCCCGGCATTCTCAAGCAAGCAGCCCGCCGCAGAGAAGAAGAAAGACTGCGCCAGCTAGAGCTCAAGCAGCAAGCCGAAGTCCGCAAAACCGCCCTGGAAGCAGCCGGGCCTTTCATCATCTCCAAGCAAGTCGGCGAAGGAGACGCGATTTTTGGTACAGTCACCAACCAAGAAGTAGCAGAGCTGATCTTCAACTCTACCAGTCAAGAAGTCGATCGGCGCGGCATCACCCTGCCCGAAATTCGCGGCACTGGTACATACAAAGCTGAAATCAAACTCCACGCAGAAGTTACCGCCGAAGTTGATGTTCAAGTTGTCCCGATGTAATTTGGTATTGGGAATTGGGAATTGGGAATTGGGAATTGGGCATAGGGCATAGGGAATTGGGCATAGGGAATTGGGCATAGGGAATTGGGCATAGGGAATTGGGCATAGGGCATAGGGCATAGGGCATAGGGCATTGTCATTTGTTTTTCCACTAACCACTAACCAATAACCACTAACCACTAACCAATAACCAATAACCACTAACCAATAACCACTAACCAATAACCAATAACCAATAACCAATAACCAATAACCAATAACCAATAACCAATAACTATTGACTAATGAGCGATTTGATGCCGACAAATATAGAGGCAGAGGAAGCAATTTTGGGCGGGATTTTAATCGACCCCGAAGCTATTTCCCGAATTTCTGAAATCTTGCGACCAGAGTTTTTTGCCATCACCGCTCATCAAGTCATTTATCGATCGGCATTAGGGCTATTTTTGCAAGGTCAACCGACGGATTTAATGACCGTAACGACTTGGCTGACGGATCGCAACCAGTTAGAACAAGTCGGAGGATTAACTAAATTAGCACAATTAGTCGATCGCACAGTTTCAGCAGTCAACATCGACCAATATGCAGCTTTAGTCGAAGACAAATATCAGCGGCGCCGATTGATCGAAGCGGGCAACAACATAGTACAATTAGGTTACGAGACATCAGCGCCACTAGAAACAGTCTTAGACCGTGCCGAACAAGAAGTTTTCGGCATCACTCAAGACCGCCCGCAACAAGATTTAGTATCGATCGGCGAAACCCTAAACCAAACATTTCAAGACTTAGAAAATCGCAATGAAGGCCTCACGCTTCCCGGTATTCCGTGCGGTTTTTATGATTTAGATGCCATGACAGGCGGCTTTCAGCGATCGGATTTAATCATCGTTGCTGCCAGGCCGGCAATGGGCAAATGCCAAGCAAGCTCTACCATAACGCTTCAAAGCGATGGAAGCCTTGCTACCATTGAAGAAATCTATCAAAAACGTCAAGCTGAATTACTAACTTTAGGAAAAGATTGGAAGTTTCATCTAACTAGACCATCTGCTTTTATAGATGATGGAATTAAGCCTGTATTTCGCGTCACAACCAGATTGGGACGCTTTATAGAAACTACAATTACACACCCATTTTTAACAATTAAGGGTTGGCGGCAGTTGGGGGAAATACAAGCAGGCGATAAAATTGCTGTACCCCGCAGGATGGATGTTTTTGGTAAAGAAACCATTCGTGACTGTGAAGTTAAGTTATTGGCTTATCTAATTGGCGATGGGTGTTTGACACGCAGCGCGCCGCACTTCACCAATGGAAATACTGCTATACTAGAAGACTTTGCTAAGGCTGCTACTAGCTTCGGAGGTCTTAGGCTGCGATACAACGATCAAGGGAGACGCGCACCAGAATATTACGTCATGGGCGATCGAGACAGTTACAAAGACAAAATATCTTTCTTTGGTCTGAATTTGCAAAAAGTCCTTAAAGAACAACATTTGTATGTTAAAGAATTTGCTAAAATATTGAAGGTTTCACCCGATTTAGCCTCGGATTGGGTGCTAGGATTGGCATTCCCAAAGCAAAAATTATTTAGTCGCATTTGTGAAACTTTAGATGTCGCTCCCAAAAAACTAGCCGGCCCGGGAATGGAGGCTATTAATACCTTGCATCAAAACCCGCTGAGATACTGGTTAGAAGAATTAGGTCTGATGGGAAAAAATGCTCACCAGAAAACAGTACCAGACATAGTTTTTAGATTGGAGCGATCGCAAATTGCCCTTTTCCTCAACCGCCTCTTTTCCACTGACGGCTGGGCTACCCTACTTACCAGCGGTCAATCTCAACTAGGCTACTGTTCTGTCAGCGAAGGACTAGCTAGACACGTACAGCATCTACTGCTGAGATTTGGCATCATTGCCGCCCTCAAAAAACGTTTAGTTAAATATAAAAATACTCGTAATCCAGCTTGGTTTATAGATATTACTGATGCTATATCTATCAAAATATTTATATCAGAGATTGGCATTTTTGGCAAAGAAGAAGCATTGTTTAAAGTTAAAGAAGCACTAGAAAACAAAAAATCTCACAATAACCGTGATTTAATTCCTGTCGAGGTTTGGGAATACATAGCATTAGCCAAAGGCAACGAATCTTGGGCATCCTTAGCAAAACGCGCAGGCATCAAAGGTTATTCCAATATTCACGTTGGTCAACGTGCGCTGTCCAGGCAAAGACTTTTGGTTTTAGCAACTGCTTTAAATAATTCGTGGCTGAAACAACTGGCAGATAGCGAGGTTTACTGGGATGAAATAGTTTCGATCGAACCGATGGGAAACAAGCAAGTCTATGACTTAACTATCCCGGAGACACACAATTTTGTGGCTAATGATATCTGCGTTCACAATACGGCCTTTTGTACCAACATCGCGCACCACATCGCCGCCGGAGGGCAAAAATTACCGGTTGCCGTTTTTAGCTTGGAAATGTCGAAAGAACAGCTAGTGCAGCGTATTCTGTCCAGTGAAGCCAAAATAGAAAGTAATAGGTTGCGATCGGGCAGAATCAGTCAAAATGAATGGGAACCCATCAGTACAGCCATTGGTAACTTATCAGAACTACCGCTGTTTATTGATGATACTCCTAATATTACCGTGATGGAGATTCGCTCCAAAGTCCGCCGCCTCCAAGCAGAACAAGGCGGATCTCTCGGATTAATCTTGCTAGATTACCTGCAATTAATGGAAGGTAGCAGCGACAACCGCGTGCAAGAATTATCTCGAATTACAAGAAGTCTCAAAGGTTTAGCCCGCGAGATCAACGTGCCGATTATTGCTTTGTCTCAGTTGAGTCGAAGTGTGGAAGCCAGGACAAATAAGCGGCCGATGATGTCGGATTTACGGGAAAGTGGATGTCTGAGTGGTGATAGTTTAGTTACTATGGCTGATAGTGGATTAGAAGTCCCGATTCGCGATTTGGTCGGTAAATCTGGCTTTGCTGTTTGGGGATTAAATTCACATACCCTGAAACAGGAAAAAGCGATAGTGACTAATGCTTTTTGTACAGGGGTAAAGCCAGTCTGGGAGATGACAACTAGCTTGGGAAATTCAATTAAAGCAACAGGCAATCATAAGTTCTTTGCATCAGATGGTTGGAAGCGTTTAGATGAATTAAAAATAGGCGATCGGATTGCTATACCTCGATCTATTCCTTGTACTGAAGTGCAGACGATGGGTAATGCTGAATTAGCTTTACTAGGACATTTAATTGGTGATGGTTGTACTTTACCCCGACATAGTATTCAGTACACGACGCGAGAATTAGATTTAGCTGAATTAGTTGCACATTTGGCTACAGAAGTATTTGGTGATGAAATTAATTCCCGTATCAAACGCGAACGTGATTGGTATCAAGTTTATCTCCCTGCTAGTTATCATCTCGCTCCCAATATTAAAAATCCGATTACTAAATGGCTAGAACAATTAGAAGTCTTTGGTTTACGTTCCCATGAAAAATTTATTCCCAGTTTAGTATTTACCCAACCCCAAGAATCGATCGCTCTTTTCCTTCGACACCTATGGGCAACTGATGGTTGTATCAAACCGGCTAAAGGGAAGAAATGTCTTTATCCAGCTATTTATTATGCCTCTAGTAGCGAGAAGTTAGCCAGAGGAGTCCGTTCTCTGTTGCTTAGACTGAACATCAATGCGGCTGTCAGAGTTGTTTCTCAAGGTGGAAAAGGGCGTACACAATATCAAGTTTGGTTGGGAGGAAAGTCAGATATAGAAATATTTGCGAATGTAATCGGTGCAGTTGGTAATTATAAAAAATCCAGTTTAGAAGATGTGAAAGTATATCTCAATAATTCTGAATGTGGGAAGACAAATCGGGATTTAATTCCGAATGAACTTTGGCGAACTCAAGTCAATCTTGCCCAAAAACGCCTTGGTTTAACCATCAAACAGATGCAAGATTGCTTGGGTATGCGTTATTCAGCCACAACGGATTACAAATGTGATATTGGTCGAGAACGCACACATCAGTTAGGGAATATTTTGGATGCCGAAGAGATATGCAAGCTAGCTGTTAGCGATATCTATTGGGATAAGGTGAAGAAAATTGATTTTTGTGGTGAAGAAATGGTTTACGATATAACAGTCGAAAATCTTGAAAGCTTTGCCACACAAGGTTTATATGCCCATAATTCGATCGAGCAAGACGCCGACTTAGTAATTATGCTTTACCGTGATGAATACTATAACCCTGATTCGCCCGATCGCGGAATTGCCGAAGTAATCATCACCAAACACAGAAACGGCCCCACAGGAATCATCAAACTATTATTTGACGCTCAATATACCTCCTTCCGCAATCTCGCATCTCCGAAGCGCTCTTAAGAAGGAAGAAGGAAGAAGGAAGAAGGAAGAAGGAAGAAGGAAGAAGGAACACACAGCAAGCTTGAGCGCGATCGATATTTTACGTTTAATTAGGGCTTGCTGAAAAATCAATCACATATTGCGTGGCATAGGTTTAGATGGCGCGAGGGAGAAAAAAGTGCAAGATAAACAGGTAATATAGAT
>NZ_JAEQCF010000095.1:0-20481 GCF_020738625.1 Microcoleus sp. PH2017_09_SFU_O_A | reverse complement strand
TATGGGTTTTCTCTTATTTGTTCTACTGTTTCAGAGTCGCTAGTTCCTAATCTCTCTTTGATTATTAATGCCCCCAATGCTATACGAAACGATTTCGCGCGGGTTCCTGTTGAACAGGTGAATTTTTGGGCATATTCATCAACAAAAATTCTGACCATGGAATTATTTTTGCCATGATTACCCAACGATTATTCTCTGATAATTGTCCCTCGAAGGGTAGATCAAAGTTGGAAGGTTTTGACTAATTTTACCTCATAGTCTAACACATTGTCAGTGCCGATCGCGAGTCAAAGTTTTTTCAGGTAAGGGTTTTAGGCTTATTCAGCAAGCCCTACGTAGTTGCGATCTTTGCGCTCTTTCCTAATATTATAAAGAGCGCTGAAGCGCAACTACGTACCTAATTTGTCTGACGATAATAAAACCGCCCTGCTTATTAAGGGGGGTTAGGGGGGATCAGATTCGGGAGCAGCCTCATAAAAAATTGATATAACAACTAACAACTGACTACAAATCAAACCACAGGAACAACCACTCGAAAACCCACAATACTAGCCTTACAATCAGGCTGATATCTGAGGCGGCACGCGCTGCGACAATTCGGAGGATGATCGTTCCAAGAACCCCCCCGCAACAACCTCAGCGAAAAGTCGCCGCCCGACTCCCAAACACTGCCATCAACAGGCGCACCGTTGTAATTATTGTGCCAAGCATCCGCGCACCATTCCCACACATTTCCGTGCAAATCATACAATCCGAAAGCATTGGGTTTAAAACTACCAACATCTGTAGTTTGAAAGCGATAAACTCCCTTCGGCGCATCAGCGTAATTAGAATTTCCGTTGTAATTTGCTAACTCGCTAGTAATCGTTTCCCCAAAGTGAAACGGCCCCGAAGTTTCCCCCCGACAAGCATATTCCCATTGGGCCTCGCTAGGCAAGCGATAATGCTTACCAGTTTTGCGAGAAAGTCTAGCACAAAACTCCATCGCTTCATACCAAGATATATTTTCTATCGGTCGATTTACACCTTTAAAACGGGCAGCATCGGGATTGAGATATATTTTAATTTCCGGTAGCGCTGCAACGGCTGCCCACTGTGCCTGAGTGACTGGAAATTTGCCAATACAAAAAGGTGCTAATGTTACTGAGTGCTGCGGTTTTTCGTCACTGTCACCCCGATCTTTTGGGGTACCCATCAGGAAAGTACCGCCAGGAACAGATACCATTTCCATGATTGTATTGCGGCCGAGATGTTCTTCAAAAAAATGTGTTTTGCCACTTTTAACATCAGTTTGCTGCCCGCGATTGTCTACTGTCACCACCTGAAATTCAAAACTGCTTTTAACAGCAGAAATCTTTGGTGTTCCCTGGTTGTGAGGCGGATTTGTGTTAGATTTTACCCTTGAATTCACAGAGATATTGCTGTTGATTTGGGCGCTGTGATTGATCGGGGTATTGATAGCAAGCTTTCCTCCCTCGGTTAGATAAGCATTGAGGGGAGGTAGGGCTGCCTTGGTCTGAGAAGAATTTAACGTAAGTTGTCCGCCCTTACCAAAATGGGGTTGGGGAGGTAAAGAATAGAGATTTAAAGCTTTGATGACTTCATCAGCAGATTGATATCTGTTTTTGAGATAATCTTGAATTAATTTATCTAAAATTGTTGCCAACTCGCTGCTGATTTTTGTACCTGCGGGCAACCTTTCTCTCCAAATCCAGCCGCCATTTATCGGATCGTAAAGGTCATCGGAACCGTCAATTTTTGGCAAACATTGAGTTAGCAGCCTCAGGCAAGTTATCCCCAAACTGTACAAATCGCTTCCGGGGAAAACTTGACCTCGCATTTGTTCCACCGGCGAATATCCGGGCGTTCCTACCGTCGTACCTACTTGGCTCATCAGCGAGCCAGTCACTTGTTTTGAAACGCCGAAATCAATTAAAACTAACTCTCGCCGTGCTCCCCTCCGAAAAGCGGAATTGCTAAAATTTGCCGCATTTAGAGATGGATTGGGGGAGGTGCGGCGGCGGATGATATTCTCAAGTTTGATGTCTCGGTGAATGACATTGCGATCGTGCACAAATTTCAGAATCGGCAAAATATCTGCCAGCAACTGCCAAATTTTTTCTTCGCTAAAAACTCCCTGCTGAGTTAATTCAGCCAGTAAATTTTGCCCCTCAATCAATTCTTGTACTAAATAAAGTCGCTTGTCTTGTTCAAAATAAGCAATTAATCGAGGAATTTGGGGATGTTCGCCGAGTTCGTAAAGTCGTTTCGCTTCTTGCTTAAACAGTTCTGTAGCCTTTTCAAGTGCTGATGTTCCCTGAACTTGGGGCATAAACTGCTTGATGACGCAGGGATCGTCCATGCGATCGATATCTACCGCTTCATAAGTTCTGCCAAATCCCCCCTCCCCCAACAGTCGAATCACGCGGTAGCGGTTTCTGAATAGAGGCGTGAGGTCGGGCTGGCCGCAACTTTGACAAAATTTAGATTTGTCGGGATTGAAAGGATGAGAGCACCTTGGATTCGAGCAGTAGAACATATCTGGGAAGAAATGATCTGATTTAAGGTTATGATATACCTTTTGTGTCTTTCTGCCTCATCATATCGATTAATTTTCGCAACCCACTCACCACTGGTATTCATCGCCGCAGTGCCAGATCGACTGATATCAATCCCTGGATTTCTCGAAAATCGTGTTTAGCCGATCGACTTCCGTAGCATAAAGTATCAAATAAAACACTCTTACTCTCAGCCTAATATCAACGATTTAACCCCACAGTACATCGATCTAAAATATCATCAAAATTACTTAAAGCTAAATGTTTGATTTTCCCTTGATCCGATCGACTGTTTAATTTGCTTCCAGATTCTGTTTCATCTCGACACCCACAGCACGAGCGGCAGGATCTGAACTCTGTAGCAATGTGTCAGACACATTTTTTTGATCGGCTTGGCTGCGGTTTTGACTGAGCTTATACTTTCCTTCCAGTCGAGTTATAGCCATCTCAAATCCTACAATACCATCCATCATCCCTTCACGGAATTGATTGGATAAACCGTCCCAATGCGATTGATAGTCAACATCGTAGGTGTCGATCATCTGATTTATCATCGTGTTCATTGCTTTTGGTGAGTCATTGAGCATGATAATTTTGGGAACACCATAGGCATGAACAGCAATATAGTTCCATGTTGGCACGCTCTCATGTTTTTCATACTGTGCAGGGGAAATGTAAGCGTGCGCCCCGGTAAAAATAGCCAATGACTCAGTAGATCCAAATGCTTGCCATTGAGGATTTTGCTTCGCAAGATGACCGCTCAATTTTACGACATCCTCTTCTATTGTAATGACGAGAGGAATATGTGAAGCACAAGGTACACCGTCTGCGCTCGATACCAATGTTGCAAAACTATTTGCTCTCATGAAAGCAACGAGTTTATCAATATTGTCTTCTTGAAAAGCAGTTGGATTATACATATAAATTCCATTTGGGTCTCAAGTTCCCGTCTATGATAGCACTCGTACCAAATTGAAGGGCGATCGACAAATCATGTAATTTTGAAGTGTTGGATATTGCGATCGAGTATGGAAAACTACAACTCAGATTGTGTCCGATTCAACGCACTGAATTCTCGACAAACTGTTTGCCACATTCCTTACAGCGATAGCACTGCTTCCCCCGTCGATACCCATTTTTGGACAATTGCTGCGATCGACAATGAGGACATTTCATTACTTTCATTACATGGCTCAACCGACTTTCCCCGACATATGGCTCTAAATACGACACCAACAAATCCTCAATCTGCTGTACCAGTTGTTGGCGATGCTGTAAATCCGGGTTGCGAAGTGCCGAGAGAATGACGGCATTGCTGCTGTGAACGCAAACCTCCGCGAACAGGCTGCATTGCACCTCCGGCAAGCTGGGATTTCTCTGCTGCAAAAGACTCGCCATAAAGTCGATCGCCTCCTGAGTCATACTTTCATCGATCGACTGGAAAATCTCCGGCGCTATATAAAACTGCACGAATACCACCCGCGATACAGGCTGTTCAAACATCTCTGCAACAGCAGTCACGAGGGTGTGAATCATTTCACGCAGCGGTAACTGAACGATTTCTGGTGTGTTCGTCTGGGCCCACATCGCCTTAACGCGATCGGCATGACGCAGTTCCATTGCATTAAAAATGGCAGCTTTATCAGGAAAAAACTGATACAGAGAACCAATGGCTGTCCCTGCTTTTGCTGCAATTAGATGAGTCGTCGCCTCGGAATAGCCCACCTCATCAAACACTGCTGCTGCTGCATCCAAGATTTTTTCGACTCTTTCTTTACCACGCTGCTGTTTCGGTTGACGGCGCAAACTGCTTGACGAATGCGAATCTTTTGTCATATTCTAGAAAAGCGACAAATCTCTCACAATTTTAGGTCTAAAGGAGAACACCATGCAGTCTATGCTTCCCGGTGCGCCTTGGTTGTTGGCACATAAGTCGATGCTGACACCGAACCAGCCTCGCAAAATTTCCTTGTATGGCACCGACTATGTGATGTGGAAAGATCCTGATGGAAGCATCAATGCCTTGCCCAACGCTTGCCCGCATATGGGAGCAATGCTGTCGGAAGGATGGTGCGAAGCTGAGGGCGATCGCACAAGCGGTGTCGTCTGCCCCTTCCATGCCCTGAAATTTGATGCGGGCGGCTGCACTGTATTGCCCGGATCGAAGCAGAAAACATTGCCCTTACTAAAACCGTTAGATTTGATTATTCAAGGTGACTTCATTTGGTCTTATGGCGGATACGAGCCACAAGTTCCAATTCCCAATGTGCTCCAGGAAATCGCCGAAACTTACTACTTTATCGGGCATACTGCCGATCGCAGTATCGAGACAGATTTGCTGACGATGCTGCTGAATATGCACGACTACAATCACCAAAACGGCACTCACCGAGACTTGTTTAGGATTACCGATGTCGAATTTCATCAATTCATCGATGAAGGACATAAATCCCATGCGTTTTATGATATGCCTACCGCGCCTTACAGTTTGGCAGAAAAGCTCAGAAAGCCAGATTTGTTGTTACTACCCAGCACCTTTAAAGCTCATTTAGAAAATCATTTCCCATGCCTAATAATTTTTCATGGAGAAATGCCATTCGGCAAAGCTGCACAGTGTCATATATTCGTACCAGAAGCCGAGAATCGGACGCGAACTTATATTTTGCTGTTCGGTCAAGCAAAGCATCCTATCTTTAAGCTATTGGGGGGAATGTATCTCAATTTTGGCAAAGTTGTTGTGGATCAAGATGCGGATATTTTAGGGAAAATTTATCCTGATACGCCTCAGAAAATTAAACTCAATAATGAAGTGGGGATGGATTGGGTACGGCGCAATTTTGAAAGCTTTCCTAATGTTAGAGAGCCTAATCTGTCAAGGTAAACAGGTTTAATATAGCATATTCCATGCTAAGAACAATTTTAGCGAAGAACACAAAGATTCGACAAGCGACGCACTTTTGCGATGGATAATAATGACTAATCACAATCGTTACCTGGATGTGAACCAGATCGATTAATCTAATTTCTCCTCATTGACGATCGGCTTGCAAAACAGCATCTCGCAGTGTCTCTAAACTGCGATCGCCATTGTATTTCACCCCGTTGATAAAAAATGTGGGTGTTGAGATCACACCGCTGTCGATACCACTATCAAGATCCGCTTGTACCCGTGCCACATGTCGATCGGTAGACATTTCTTGTAAAAACTGATCGACATCCAGATCGAGCGCGATCGCATATTCGACTAGATTACTATCAGCAAGTTGAGATGGATGCTCGAATAAGCAAGCGTGCATTTCCCAAAACTTATTTTGTGCGGCAGCAGCTTCGGTAGCTTCAGCCGCATGGTAAGCTTCGGGATGAATCTGCGACTGCGGAAAATGCCGAAATACAAACCGCAGGCGATCGCCCATCTGTGCTTGAATCGAGGGGATGATGCCATGCGCTGCTTGACAGTTCGGACATTGATAGTCGCCATACTGTACCAGCGTTACTTTGGCGGTGGTGCTGCCTTGACAACGATCTCGGCTACTCACTGGCGGTGTTAATCGATCGGGGTTGGGGGATAAAGCCATGAGATAAGAGTCGCAATTGCTATTGCAGCAGATTGGGATAACTTCCACTTTACAGAGCATCTTTCCAATCATTACTACACTAGATGATGATTTTCTTACTCCACTATTGTTGGTTTTTTGCCTACCTAAATAGGTGGGTTTCTCAATTTCAAAAAGCGTATGCCAAAATCAGAAAACTGCGTTAGAGTTTCAGGAAGTAATCATCGAAGGGGTTCCCTGATGAAACTAATTTCCGTTTGTGTTGGATTGCCACGCGAAGTCACCTGGAAGCGAAAACAGGTCACGACTGGTATTTTCAAGCAGCCAGTGGCAGGACGAGTGATGATGCGATCGCTCAATTTAGATGGCGACAAGCAGGCAGATTTGACCGTTCATGGTGGTGCCGAGAAAGCCGTTTATGCCTATCCAATCGAGCATTACGCTTACTGGAAGCAAAAGGGCTCCTGGCTTTATGGTGCAAATTGTATCTCAATCTACAAAATTTCCCCGGTACAAGTATTGAAACTCATGCCAGGAGTCGTCAGGAGTCATATAGGCTTCACTTACCGAATACCCAGGAGAGCCGTTTAATATCCCGATTTGGGGTGATATCTGGAAAGTTTCTGTATATCACGCCGATCTAGGATGACATACGGAAAGTCATAGCAGGACATTAGGCTTTGGGCGGAAATTTTTCCGTCTATCACTCTATTTTGGTGTATTATAGGGAAAGTTTCCGTCTAATAACTAGTTAGCTACACAAGATCCTAAATAAATTGAGTCAAATAAGAGATAATGCTTATAAAACTTATAGGCAAGGGTGAAAATAGTTGAATCGGCAAGCACTTATTGATCCAAAAGACGATATTATTAGCCTTCAAAGTGCATTTCTCAGATCTAAATCATTAGAAAGCAGGAAGATATTAGGGCAGTTCTTCACAGGATTCGTCGTGTCCGATTACATGGCATCTCTGATTGTCAAGCCCAAAAGTAAGACTATTCGCATACTTGATGCTGGCGCAGGAACTGGTATATTAGCCGCATCTACTGCTTTCTATTGCTTGAGTATGGGTTGTAAGGCCGTTCATGCTGTACTATATGAACTAGATTCCGAGGCAGTTGCCAGCCTTAAACAGACGCTGAATATCGTTCAGTGTTTGTTTTGCGAACAACTAGGAACATTTACTTACGAAATTTGCTGTGAAGACTTTATAATTGCTAGACCAGATAAAGAAAAAACTTTTCAGCCCTTTGATATATCAGTAATCAACCCGCCATACTTTAAATATAGTGCGAAAGATTCACCTTATGCCAGAGCGGTAGCCGATTTGTATCACGGCGATCCGAATATATATGCTTCGTTCATGGCAGTTGTAATGGCTTGCATGAAGGCTGGCGGTCAAATGGTAACGATAACACCTCGCAGCTTCACAAATGGACTATATTTCAAGGGTTTTCGTGAATACTTGCTAACTGAATCAGCACTGAGATTAATTCATATTTTCAAACACCGAGACAAGGTGTTTAACAATGATGACTCAACAGTGCTTCAAGAAAACATTATTTGCTACTTCGTTAAAGGCAGTAATGCCGACACCATAACAGTTAGATCGAGTGACTGCGATGCCAGCATCAACAATGCTGAGGAAAAACAATATCCGGTTCATTTAATTGTCGATCCTTCAAACGATCAAAGACTAATTAGAATTCCTGAATCAGCTTCTGCGGCTAGTATTTTGAAGCAAGCTGAAACTTTAAAAACCACTTTTGAAGGTGCTGGATATTTTATTTCGACTGGTCGTGTGGTCGAACATCGTGCCCGCCAATACATCACTGAAGACACGAGTGCTGAAAATACAGTTCCGCTTTACCGTCCACATAATGTGACACCATTAACTGCAACTTGGATAGGTAATCACAAGAAAGATGTAGCCTTCAGGCTTAATGAAGAGCATGACAAACATACGATGAAAAATGGTACTTATGTGTTGCTAAAACGTTTTTCATCCAAAGACGAAAAACGGCGCTTAGTTGCTAGCGTTCACCTTGCCAATATGCACGATTGTGAATTGATTGGCTTTGGTAACAAGACTAATTATATCGGTGTATTAGGTGGTGAATTATCCAATATTGAAGCCTATGGTCTTGCGACTATCTTTAATTCATCATTCATGGATAATTATTTCAGGTGCATTTCGGGGAATACACAAGTTAATGCTACTGAAATCAGGGTAATGAAATTTCCATCTCGTGACCAAGTGAAGAAAATTGGTGATCAAGTACACAAGCTTAAACTTTTTGAAACGGCTAAAATTGATTCGATCGTGAATCGAGTTCTTGGTGTAGTAGCTTCAATATAAGGGGGGAAATTTGGAATTTACGGCACAACAACAAGAAAAACTAAATGAAGCAAAAGCATTATTGACTGCCTTGGGGCTGCCCAAAGCACAGTGTAACGATCGATCGGCATGGGTCTTTTTGGCACTGGCTAATATAAAACCTTTAGATGACTGGAGTTCATCAACAGCACCGCTTTTGCCAACCGTGAACATCATGGAATTCATCCGTAATGAATATGGAATGGACTATAAGCCGAACAGTCGCGAAACCATCAGAAGACAAACACTTCATCAATTCGAGCAAGCCCGTATTGTCGATCGAAACCGAGATGACCCCACGCGAGCAACCAACAGCAAAGACAATAACTATTCATTGAATCAGTCAATGTTGGAGATTCTGGCGGAATACCCACACGGCGGCTGGTTGGGGAAAGTTCAAGATTACAAGGATGCGGTGCCTGAATTGAAGGCACAATATGAACGCGCTCTCGATCTGCACAAAATTCCAATTAGCTTACCAAGCGGTGAAACCATCACACTGTCACCTGGTAAGCATAATCAGCTTCACGCCGACATTGTTCACGAATTCTGTTCGCGCTTCATCGGTGCTGGCGGTCGATTGTTATACATTGGTGATACCGCTAGCAGTCGAAAAGAAGGCGGAAAGCTGATGTTCTTAGAAGCCGAATACCTGGAATCATTGGGTGTCCCCCCAATGTCACATGACAAATTGCCAGATATTGTAGTGTATGACGAAGACCGAGAATGGCTGTTTTTGATTGAAGCAGTTACCAGTCATGGCCCTATATCCCCAAAGCGTTGGGTTGAACTTGAAGAAGCCTTCAAAGATTGTAAGGTTGGTCTTGTTTATGTGACAGCGTTTCCAGACCGTGCTGAATTTCGCAAGAATGCGGCTGATATTGCATGGGAAACTGAAGTGTGGATTGCCGATAACCCAGACCATCTAGTTCACTTTAATGGTGAACGTTTCCTCGGCCCTCATGACAAAAGAAGCTAACAAGCGCTTGGACACGGAACGGAGACATACGCTATCAGTTATGATGCAAACATTATTGCCGTCCGGTGAAGCGCAAGCCATTAGACAGATAAATATTCAGTTACTTTCGCTTTGTGTTTCCATAACCGATGAGAGTTGGAGATCGCCCATAGTTCGAGAGATCTCAAATAGGTTCTATAGACCGTGAGAGGGAAGTGGGTTGCGGCGATCCAACCAAATTCGATCGCGTATTCGATTCGCTTTTCGATCGCAACTACAACTTAATAATGCCTTGCTGAAGAGCATTGACTACAGCGCGAGTACGATCGCTAGCACCGAGTTTGAGCGTGACATTGGTAACATGAAACTTGACAGTATTTTCAGAAATGTTTAGTTCGCCAGCAATATCTTTATTTTTTTTACCTTGAGCCATTAACGCCAACACCTGATTTTCTCGATCGCTCAGATCCGGTCGCTCCATTCGTGCCGCCAACTTAGTGCCAATTTCTGCTGGGATGTAGCGTTGCCCCCCGCTGACAGTCCGAATCACTTCTAAAATCTCCTGGCAGGGCGTATCTTTGAGTAGGTAAGCTTTGGCTCCAGCCCGCAGCCCTCGATAGATATCCTCATCTGTCTCATAGATCGAGAACATGATAATGGCGGCAGTGGAAAATTCAGCTCGGATGGTGTCGATCGCCTCTACGCCGCCGATTTCTGGCATCTTTAAATCCAGAATAGCGACATCGGGCTGATGAATGCGAAACTGTTCGATCGCCTGTTGGCCATTATTGACTTCGGCAACGACATTCATATCGGGCTGGTCATTTAAAATCGCGACTAAGCCTTGACGGACGATCGGGTGGTCGTCGGCAACCAGCAGTCGGATGGTTTTGGGAGATTCAGGCATATTCGATCGCGATGGTATTAGGGGGCTTCGGGATGGGCGAGAGTGACAGTAATGCTGGTACCTCGATCGATCTGGCTGACTAGGTGCCAGGTAGCTCCAATCCTGGCTGCCCGTTGCTGCATCCCCATCAAGCCAAATCCCGGCGAGGGAGATTGCGCCTCAAAGCCACAGCCATCATCGCGAATAGTCATTTGCAGATTTTGGAGACTGTAGCTGAGGCGAATTTGGATGGTTTGGGGTTGGGCATGGTGCAGAGCATTGGCGATCGATTCTTGGGCAATACGAAGCAAATTAAGTCCCAAATCGGGATGGAGACGGCGGGGGCTGCCGTCGATCGCCAGATCGATGGGCACCGATTGTCTGGACATCGTTTGTTCGATAAATTTGGCGATCGTCCGAGCGGGATCTTCGTATTCGGATGTTTCCAAATATAGCGTCCAAACCGATCGGCGGGCTTCAGCCAAGCCATCTCGCGCTAGAGCTTGAGCCGTCAGCAAATGAGTCTGCGCTTTTTCTGGTTGAGTCGCGGCAAAGTAGTCGAACGCCTGTAACTGCATCGAAATTCCGCCAAAAGCTTGGGCGAGAGTATCGTGAATTTCCCGCGCCATCCGAGTGCGTTCTTGCAGCAATGCCGCTTGTTGGGCTTCTTCGGCAAAACGGGTCAGTTCAATGGCAAAGGTGAGCTGTTGGGCTAGGGCATGAGCCAGTTCGATAGTTTGCCCAGCAAAGGTGTGATAACTGGATAAGTAGATGGTCAAAGTGCCGATGTTCGTGTTGCCGACTTTGAGGGGAATGTCGAGAAATGGTGTCACATCTAACCCGACTTGTGCAGATGGGTCGCTCGATTTGAGAGTTTGCCCTTGGCAGTAGGTTAAATAGGAATAAGCCCGATCTTCTCGATCGGAATGCACCCAATATTCAATGCGTGGGGCATCTAATTGCTCGGCAATGAGTTTGAGGGTATATCCAATAAAGCGATCGAGATCCGGATCGGTGGCGAGGGTATCAAGAGATTGTTTAAGAGCTGTGTTTGCCTTGACCAATTCGGTAACGCTTTCGTGTGCAGCTTGTTCCTGCGCGCGCGCGATCGCTTCTGATTGTTTAATTTCTGCCAATTGTGTCAGTTGAATGGCCAGAGTCACCTGCTGTGCTAGCGCACACATTAGCTCGATTTGTCGATCGCTCAAATGGCGATCGCTGGGAAAATAAAGTATCAGCGAACTCGTAGCCTTTTCAGACCACATCAGCGCGATGTTAATCATTTTCCTGATGCCATGCTCCGTACACCACGTTTCCAAATCAAAATTCAGCGGTGAGAAGAGCGCTAGTTCGATCGGATCGGTAGGGATATCTTCGATGACATAGTAACGCTGACGAGTTTGGAAATTTCCGTACCCAGCTAGTTCCGGTAGGATTGGGACACCTGTCACCAGACAATCATTGGGCAAATCGGCTGCTGTGAGAATTTGTCCGTTACGGCAAGCAAGCCTAAGATAGGCAATATCGCCCGGTTCTGGACTCTCCCAATACTGGATCAGTGGGGCATCAAACTGTTCGGAAAAGGCTTTGAGCACATAGTCCAAAAAGCGATTGAGGTCGGGTTCTGTTGCCAACAAATCCACGGTTTGCTTGAGCAAATGATTTGCCTTGGCCAATTCGGCAACGCGCACCTGTTCCGCTTGGAGGATGATTTTTTGCGTGCGATCGCGCTGGATCGCACTACCAATACAATCAGCGATCGATCGCAAAACGGCGACTTCTGCCGCACCGATCTCAATCGCTGCTCGACAATAATTCAAGCACAACACGCCCCACCACTGACCCTTGACCCGAATCGGCACAGAATAACTAGACTGGACTCGAACGGCGGCATAGAAACTACGTAAAGGTTCGACCCAATCTGCTAAGAGTCCGCCAAAACCATCCCCATGAAGATAATATCGTTCCAGAAATGCTTCGATTCCGGCTGAAGGGATGCGCCCAGTTTCCAGGCTATCCATCTGTCGCATAATGCCAGGTCTAGTCCACTCATAGATCGCGGTATGGTAGGTTGGCACGCTTGATGAGCGATCGGATAAAGGATCGAAGTTACCTTCTAGCACATTAATGCGATCGCATCCTGCACCTTCGACAATGATTTGCAGGGCAGTATCGATCGCTTCATCAAAGTTCTCCACCGTCAGTAAAACACTGGTTGCGTTGGCCGAGGCTTCCAAGAGCCGATTTCGCCTATGTAGTATTTGATAATCTGCTTCAAGCACGGCAGATAATTTTGGTGAGGAAGGCGATTTTTGATGCTCGGACATGGTTTCAACCTCGATCGCACTTGCCGTGCAGATAGTGTACCAGCATAATTTCCGATCGCAAACTGACGAACAGATTTTAACACCTCAGCTTGGCTGGTGTATCCCGATCGTGCCGATATTCCGCTGAAGTGCCCGTATTGATGGAGTCGATCGAACAGTCAATTTCAGATTGCACAAATTTCGCTGGATTGAGGTCATAATCCAACTTTGTGCAACGATTTTCACTATGTAGTTATCTTAAAAAATTCGATCGATAATTTTGCAAAACATAGAAAACTACCTAAATGGGTAGGTAAAAAACTACCGATTGGATAGCAAAAACATCATCTCTTGGTGTAGTAACGATTGGAAAGATTCTCTGTACAGTGGGTTGTATCCCAATTTGCTGGCTGCAATCGGATTCTGAGAAATTGCTGAAATTTAACTGAGGATACTTTTAGGATAAATTCAGGAAATCGAGCGGTTGAATTCAGAAATCTTTCAGAAGATAGCTTCAATATTAAGCTTAACAAACCAAAGCAGTTTGCCCATACTCACCAAATAGTTTAAGGGTAGGTACGGCGAATCGTATTCAAAATTTGATCGGGAGTTGTTGATGACCATCATGCAGAAAGTAGCAATCATTACTGGCAGTCACAAAGGGCTAGGCTATGCGATCGCTCGCCAGTTAGCACAGCAAGAAAATATTCAGGTGGATTTTCATGCTCTAAATGTCACGATCGATGTCTCCTTGTGGAATGAGGTGAGCCGATGAACAAAATTTGTGCTTTGGTGGGTGTGGGGCCAGGGCTTGGCTTGGCTCTTGCTCGGCGGTTTGGACGAGAAGGATATCAAATGGCACTCTTAGCCCGTCGTCCAGAGGCGTTGACTGAATACACCAAAATCTTAAGTGATGCCGGAATTGTGGCAACTGGATTTGAGGTTGATGCGGCTGATTCTGCCTCAATCTCAGCGGCCTTTACCGAGGTTCAGCAGCAGATCGGTCATCCTGATGTTTTGATCTACAATGCAGCTCTGCTCAAACTAGATTCTGTGATGAGTCTGACTACTAAAGATTTAGTGCAAGACTTCAAGGTTAATGCTGCCGGAGCCATCAGCGCGATTCAACAGGTATTGCCTGGGATGCAGCAACAAAAAAGCGGCACGATTCTATTAACGGGCGGCGGCTTGGCACTCTATCCTAGTCCTCAATTAATTTCTCTCGGAATTGGTAAGGCGGCAATCCGCTATCTTGCTTTGGGTTTAGCAGAAGAATTGAAAGCAGACGGAATTCATCTGGCGACTGTGACAATTTGTGGAACCATCGCCCCAGACACGAAATTTGACCCCGATGCGATCGCCCAGGTGTATTGGCAATTGCACCAGCAGACTCCTGAAACTTGGCAAGTTGAATATGTCTATCAATGAGGTGAATCAGTGCAATTTTTGATCGTCGGACGTGTTAAAGCTGAAACCAAAATTGAACAGGTTTTACCCGTTGTCAAGCCAGAGGCGGCAAAAGTTTGGGAACTTTATGCCAGCGATCGTCTACGCTCGATTCACTACATTGCTGATAAGAGTGGTGCTGTATTGTTATGCGAGGCAAATAACGTTGAAGAAATCAACGCGATGATTGCTCAGTTACCGATGGCGCAAGCAGGTGTCATGCAATTTGAAGTTATTCCGTTACTTCCCTACACAGGTACCGCAGAGCTTTTCGCTCAATAATCATTTGTCCTCATCACCCCAAAAATTGCATGAGTCACCATTTTGATTCGCCAGAATCTCGGCAAGACAGCCGGATCAACATCTGCGACATTTATTTGTTCAATGCCGACGATCCCCAGAAGATTGTCGCGGTGATGACCATTAGCCCTTTAGCTGGGTTGCCTTCACCGTTTACAGGTCAACCCCAATGGGATACTTTTAGACCTGAAACAGCCTACGAATTTCGGTTTGATACCGATGGCGATGCAAAATCTGACGTTGTTTTCAGATTTGTTTTTCAGGGAGATGCTAACCCCCAATCTTGGTCTCTCACTTACCTCAGCGGCGAAGCAGCCCGCGATCATCACGCTACAGGGCAAGAGTTAGGGCAGGGGACTGTGAATGAGGTTGCGCCTATTGCCAATCTAGGACGGATCTGGACAGGGTTGGCAGGCGATCCTTTCTTCCTGGATGCGGTTGCTGCCCGTGTTTGTCTCGATAATGCCATCCAAAATAATGTCTGGGATGCCGAAAGTTTCAGCACTGGAGCCAGTA
This sequence comes from Microcoleus sp. PH2017_09_SFU_O_A, assembly GCF_020738625.1. NCBI lineage: Bacteria > Bacillati > Cyanobacteriota > Cyanophyceae > Oscillatoriales > Microcoleaceae > Microcoleus > Microcoleus sp. PH2017_09_SFU_O_A. Next base: position 5,579 of record NZ_JAEQCF010000095.1, on the reverse strand, counting down.
CAACGGGAGCAACCAATGTTCTCACGATCGTTGCTGAACTGCCCCTCGATCGCATCTCAAATACACCATTTAGTTTTTATGCAACGGTTGCAGCCAACGATCACGGACATTGGACGCAGGTGAATCGCTGTGGCAAGCCCAATTTTGCGGCAACGTTCAATGACAACCCGGAAGGATCATTACTCTATAACTCTACCGATCCAGACACAGACTATGACAACTTTGCTCAGCCTGTCATCAACTTAGTCACTCAAATTTGTCATGTCGCACAGAGCACTGACCGACCGGCAAATTATGGGCAGATGGTAGCAAACTGGTCATTTCCCGATGTGCTTCCCTTTAACCCACTGCTTCCAGCCAGTTTTGGGTTTGCCGGCATCAATGGGCGGAGACTACAAGATGATTTTGGCACAGTCGTTTACACGCTGTTCTTCAATACGTTACTTCAGAACAAAGTCCCGCCGCCGATCGATCTAAGGACTGAATTTCCCTATATTGCTCCAGCTAGACCTCTACCCACAGATTCATCTGTTGGTGTCCCTAGCCGACAAGAGGGATAAGTAACAGATATGGGTGGCTCGAATGCACCGTTTACAGCCGATCGAGGAGCCGAAACGGCTGTGTATCTAGCAAGTCTTCCAGAGGATGGCGCACAAGGTAAGTTCTTTGCTGAAATGAGAAGGTTTGGTGGACCGATATTGCTGTCTTGGTAATCAAGATTGCCCCTAATATATCAATCCATGAAATGTTAAGAATACTGGAGGGACTATAGAGAATAAAACTAACGGAAAGATTGCGTCAAACGATTTAACGACCTGAATTAACCGGAGAGATTGTATGAAACTCATCATGTTTGGCCCAACTGGTACGATCGGCAGTCGAATTCTCAATGAAGCCTTGCAGCGAGGACATACATTGACGGCAATTACTCGCGATCCATCCCGCTTTTCTGTCTCCCATAAAAACTTAACGGTGGTTGCGGGTAATGCGCTATGAAGTTGTCCGGCAGGCAGCCGATCCAGAAGCAACGCTAATGATGTTTCTGCAAAGCACCTATGAGGCGGCAGCAAATTTAGCCCATTGGGATCGAGGATTGCTAGAGAGATCGCCAGTCTCATCAATACAAAGGGAAAAAGAATGACAAAAGTTTTAATCGTGTATACCTCAAGCTTTGGTAACACCAAGCGAATGGCTGAAGCTATTACGAATGGAGCGCGTTCTGTTGAAGGCACAGAAGTTATCTGCAAAGAAGCATCTGAAGCGACAGCCGATGATGTGCGCGTCGCCGATGCGATCGTCATGGGTTCTCCCGTCCGTCATCGGACTGCTGATGCACGAGTCAAGAAGTTCATTGAGGAGGTCTGCGAGAAACTGTGGTTAACGGACGAAATGGTAGGTAAAGTTGGCGGTGTCTTTACCGTCGGCGGTGGCTACGGCGATTGTGGCGCAGGTTCCGAATTAGCTCAGTTGGGATTGTTAGGTGCTTTTGCGGCGGCAGGAATGATTCTCGTGACACTACCCAAAACAACACCAGGCTTCCAAGTGGCAGGAATGCATTGGGGGCCGCATGGTCGTTCTGGCGGCTCGCAAATGGAACCCGTTGGCATTACCGAAGAAATGATGCAAGCCGCTTGGCATCATGGCGCAAATGTTGCTCGTGTCGCTGCCGCATTGAGAGATCGGGACCTATTGGCAAAAGGTAATGTTTCTCCCTCACCGGAAATTTTAGCAATGTTTGCTTAGAAATTATTTAGGAGAAATATCCATGTCTGAATCGATCTCGACAGAACCTACGGTTTTCGATAAAAAGCCGATGGTCATATCCCTAGAAGCTGGCAATTACCACTGGTGTAGTTGCGGTTTGTCAGCCAATCAGCCCTTCTGCGATGGCGGGCACAAAGGTACAACCTTTACACCTGTAACCTTTGAACTCGCTGAACCTAAGCAGGTTGCTCTTTGCCTTTGCAAACATTCAGGTAATGCGCCTTTCTGCGACGGTGCCCACACGAAACTCTAGTTCCATCCTGTTGAAGTCTGGTATTAACCCGTAGAGAGCAACAATGAAAAACAAATTTACGATCGAAAATGCAGTGATGTTGTTGATCGACCATCAGCAAGGTACTATCAAACTCGCGCTTAACTTACCCCGTGAGGATATCGTGCAAAATACCCGCGCCTTGGCTCGCACGGCAGTAGAAACTGAAATGCCGCTTGTGTTGACCAGCAGCATGGAAGCTAATTTTCAAGGATTACTGCTCGACGATTTACAGAAAATCGCGCCAGTTGCCTACGAGAAACGAGTAAAACGTCCGGGCGTGGTGGACTGCTGGGAGTACGACGATTACAGAAATGCAGTCCTGGCAACAGGCAGAAAAAAATTGATTATGGCGGGTTTAACCAATGACGTTTGCATCGTCTTTCCTGCCATCAGTGCAGTCGAAGACGGCTTTGAAGTGCAGGTGGTAGTGGATGCCGGGGGTTCCCCCACGTCGATCGCGGATGAAACTGCCCTGAGAAGAATGGAAAAGCATGGTGTCACCCTGACTTCAACGAATCAAGTGATGGCAGAATTGGCTAATTCGTGGTCGGAAGGTACCGGACAGACGATTCAAACCATCATGTATGAAGAAATACTCGCCAAACTAATGTAATTGAGCAGGAGACCCAGCGGATGCAGGTACAAGTAGAACAACGTCGCGTCATTCAAATTATCCGAGCGGAGGTAATGAGCGATCGCCCAGAATTCCGCGCTTACAGTCTGGGGCGCCACAATCTGGGGGATGGTATCGATCCGTTTATCCAGTTGGATCATTTTTATATGCGGGCACCGATCTTCCCGCCCCATCCCCATGCCGGATTCTCTGCTGTTACTTACATGTTTGAGGATTCAGCAGGATCGTTTCAAAATCGGGATAGTTTAGGCGATCGCGCCCTCATTCATCCCGGCGATTTACACTGGACTCAAGCAGGTAGCGGACTAATGCACGAAGAAATTCCCAGTCCGCCAGGCACACTCTGTCATGGGGCACAAATCTTCGTCAATTTAGCGGCGAAGCACAAGTGGAGCCAGCCTGTTGCGCTGCATTTAGACTCAGCCTTGGTGCCGGAATATGTCAATCCCACAGGCGGTAAAGCGCGAGTGGTGGTTGGCTCTGCCTTTGGGTTGGAATCTCCCCTCCAGCCTTTGACTCCCGTGACATTGTTGGATGTAACGCTGCCACCGCTGGGAAAAATTATCCATACCCTGCCGCCTTCCCACCATGCCTTTGTGCATGTGATTCAGGGGAGCGGCGAGTTTGGGGCAGGGCGATCGCACTTAGAAGCCCTGGATGTCGCACTGCTTGAACAAGGAAGCGAAACTGCGATCGTACAAGCCAATGAGCTTGGCTTGCATTACCTCCTCGGAGCAGGCGAACCCCTGAACGAGCCAGTTGTTTCTCAAGGTCCCTTTGTGATGAACACAGATGAGGAGATCCAAAGAGCCATTGTCGCCTATCAAAGTGGTCACATGGGCCGCTTATAAAGCGTTTACAAGATTTAAGCATGACCCAATCCCCTTGTCCTTAATCACTCAAAAATTTAATCCGAACTAGAGCTGCTTTGATTGCCCAAGCTCGATCACAAGATCGATTATTTCCGTTTTATTTCAGTCAACCCCTATCTATCCTTGAGGACTAAAACCATGAAACTGGAAGGAAAAGTAGCGCTAGTGACAGGCAGTAGTCAAGGCATTGGACAGGCGATCGCCATTCGCTTAGCCCAGGAAGGTGCTAGCGTCGTGATTAACTACCGCTCCCACCCAGAAGGTGCGGAGGCCACGCTAGCTCAAGTAAAAGCCGCTGGAGGCAAATGTCACATGGTGGATGGGTTCACCCTGCAAGGCGATACGGGCAGCCTTGCCGATGTCCAGCGCCTCGTATCAGAAAGCGTTAACCACTTCGGCCAGCTTGACATTTTGGTCAATAATGCGGGCATTGAGAAAAATGCCGATTTCTGGAATGTCACCGAAGCTGATTACGATGCGGTAATGAATGTGAATCTGAAGGGGATATTTTTTGCCATTCAAGCTTTTGTGCAGCATTGCATGGCCGTGTCGCATCCCGGTAAAGTAATCAACATTAGCTCGGTGCATGAAGAGTTGCCGTTTCCGCATTTTGCCGCGTACTGTGCTAGCAAAGGAGCCTTAAAAATGCTCACCCGCAATCTATCCGTAGAGTTAGCGCCGTTGGGGATCACGATTAATAATGTGGCGCCGGGGGCGATCGAAACGCCGATCAACACCAAACTCCTGAATGATCCCACCAAACTCAACGCCCTGCTGCAAAATATTCCCCTAAAGCGCTTGGGGCAACCGGCAGATGTGGCCGCCATGGTGGCTTTTTTGGCTTCTGCTGATGCTGATTATGTCACCGGCACGACGCTCTTTGTCGATGGCGGTCTGCTCTGGAATTATCAAGAACAGTAGAAACTGATACAAACTAAATTGGTCAATAGTTGGTTGATCTATGATAAGTCGGATTAGTTCCCATGTTATTTAGGGAGGTTAAAGTCGATGAACAATTTATCAGGTAAAGTCGCGATCGTGACCGGCTCTTCGCGGGGTATTGGCAGCATCATTGCCCAGGATTTGGCCAAAGCTGGGTGCAGCCTGATTGTTAACTACTCAGGGAGTGAAGCGGCTGCTAAAGCGGTGGTGGATCAGATTACAAGCGCTGGAGGGCAGGCGATCGCTGTGCGTGCCAATGTCGCCTCACCGAGCGATATGACGGCTCTGTTTGATGCGGCGATTACCCAGTATGGCAAGGTTGATATTTTAGTTAACAACGCGGGCATCAATATCTACAAATTAGTGAAAGATACGACGGAGGAAGATTTCGATCGGATTTTTCAAATCAATGTCAAAGGCGTTTTTCTCGGTCTAAAAGAGGCCGCCACGCGGCTAGAAGCGAATGGTCGCGCGATCAATTTTTCTTCGTCCGTGACTCGCCTAATGCTACCAACCTATGGCGTTTATTCCGCCACGAAAGCCGCCGTTGAGCAGTTAACGCGGGTCTTTGCCAAGGAGGTCGGCGCGCGGGGCATCACCGTGAATTCGATTTCGCCCGGGCCGACCAATACCGATCTGTTTTTAGAGGGGAAAAGCGAAGAAACCATCCAGCGATTAGCCGCCATGTCGGCACTGGGCCGGATTGGTGAGCCAGTCGATATTTCTCGGGTGGTGCTGTTTTTGGCCAGTGAATCAGCGAGTTGGGTGACTGGCCAAAATCTAGGGGTAAATGGCGGTTTTGCCTAGTTGATACAATCCAAAAATTCTGTCGCACCAATGACTATGCCATACGTCAATATCCAGATTACCAAAGGGGCCACGAGGGAGCAGAAAGCTCAGCTCGTAGCCGAAGTGACTGATTCACTTGGGCGGATTCTGGGCAAGAAACCAGAGCATACGCATATCGTGATTCAAGAAATTGCCGAAGAAAATTGGGGGCTAGAAACTGTAACTTGATTCTTGGACAAATCTACCCATTGTTGCTCAATTGTGGGTAGCTTTTTCACTCGCAAGTTCTGCTAAGGTTGGAATA
>NZ_JAEQCF010000094.1:0-35746 GCF_020738625.1 Microcoleus sp. PH2017_09_SFU_O_A | reverse complement strand
CTAACAATTTCAAAAACCCGCCCTCACCCAACAAACAATATTAATGTACATTCAGATTTACGGTGGGGCGGGGGCGGGTTTATATTAATTGTCGGTGATTATTATGTATGGTTGGCGAACCCGCCCCTACAAATAAAATGTAGGTTGAAATTACAATTTCAATCCACCGATAGATAATGTAGAGTGCGTCGCACTCGACAATCTGCAATGAAAATCAAAAATATAGCAGCGACGCACCCTACCAGATAAAAAAGATTAATTTGCGATTGCTTCCAAGAATTTCTCAGCATTCTTCACGCTTTCAATATCATAAATATCCCGGTTGTAACAAACAATTTGTGCTACCAACTTTTCATGATGTTGCTGAGCTTTTTCCAACATAGAACCCTGGGAACGCCGATAATTGACAACTACTTCTTTCGTTCCGAAAAATGGGATATTATGTCTGTGACAATTGACCCAAAATTCCCAATCTTCGTAACCTTCTTTCATCCCAATTTTATAACCTGCCACTAAATCCAAAATAGATTTGTGATACAGTGAAGACGGGTGAATCATGTTAGAGTGCTTGATGTTTTCCGGCGAATACAAATCGCTACTCGGTACTATGCGATTTTCTGTGCCAAACATTTGATAAGAACCAAATGCTACACAAGGTACATGAGATTTTAAGCATATTTCTAAAAGACTATTTAAGGCATTTTCAGCTAAAATATCGTCGGCATCCAAAGGCATGATGTATTCACCATTTGCTGCTGCTATTCCCGCATTTCTTGCCAGAGACAGCCCTTGATTTGTTTGTTCTACCAGCCTGATTTTATGCTGGGGATTTGCTGCTATTAAATTTTTGGCAACTGTGCTTGTAGTATCTAAGCTGCCATCATTGACAATGATAATTTCCAAATTTTTGTAAGTTTGCTTAATTGCGCTAGTTACCGCTTGTGGCAAAAAGTGAGATTGATTGTAGCAGGGAACAATCACAGATACCAACGGTCGATTTTCCAATTGCTGGGATGCAGAAATTTGCCTGAAACTTTCTGTTTGGGCTGACTTTTGAGCAGCTTGCAAGCTATAAAAATAAATCTTGGGATGTACAATCGCTAATTGATTCAAATCCGTGTTTTGATATTCACTTTCTAACATTGGATATCTCGATAAATATTCTTGTTTAACAAAAATAAATATATTCTGAGCGTACCAAGGCTCTACTTTGTCATTGTTCCATATTTTTCTCCTCAAGCAATCCACGACTGCAAAACCTTTTGTATGAAAATAATTTACCCAATATTGCGGCCACTGTTCGTTAACGTGTTCGACGCCTCCTTGAAACGGTATCGCAGCCGAAAACAAAATTACTGGTGCTAGTTTAGTGAGAGAATTAACAAAGGTTTCAGCACAGGTACCTGGTAAATGTTCTGCAACTTCTAGAGAAATTGCTAAGTCAAACTTTCTTTTTAATTGCAGCGGTTGCTTTAAATCGGCGGATTGGAACTGATTTAAAGGAATTTGTAAAAGAGTGCGATCGACATAATCGCCATCTATTCCCAAACAGTCAGCAATTCCCAATTTATGAAAAGCAGCCAACCAACTTCCCGTACCGCAGCCCACATCCACTACACTTTTAGGTAAATTTGGTTGCAGCAAGTCTAACAGCAGGGGAATAATTTCTATAGCAGAACTGCGAGTTCCTTCTCCTATTAATTCGTAGAAATCTCTTGTATAAGATGACTGTTTTTGTTTATTTTTTTTACTGTATGGGGTCGAATCAATACCGTTTAAACTGCTAATTTCATAACCCTGCAAATGTGCTGGCAAATCCCAATAAATATTAGGATCGGGTTGATGTTTTACAGGCTCGACATTCCCCCGCCAAGCTGCACCCATAATTTGCATTGTTTGATATACTATCGTTTGCCAACCCTGTTGTTTCAAGTAATCTAAACCCTTAGCAACAGCCGGAGCAGCTAAATCGTGAAATAAAATTATTGCATCTTCTTCTGCCAATTTTTCGCAGGCGATCGCATCATTTAACGGCCCATCACCTTCGTGTTCTCCGTCAATAAAAATTAACGACCATTTCCGGTTCAAATCCTTTGCTAATTGCTCTACTCTTTGGGGGCTGTAACCGGGTATGAGTTCAACGGAAGTTTGCACGCCAGACGCATTGAGAGCGCCTTGAATTGAATCTATTACGCTTTGTCTAATATCATCTCTTTCTAATAGCGGATCGACGACATCTAACTCAACTCCGGCGAGTGCTAAGTGACAAGCAGACCAACCCAGCCAGCAGCCGATTTCTAAGGCTTTTTTACCTGAAAATTGCAGGGCTGTATTGTAAAGGATGTGTGCTTCGTCGCGACTGAGAAATCCGACTGAACTAGCACGGCGATCGACATACCAATTGTGCTTGATTTCCCGGCGCAGATACGGCCACGGACAAGTATTAGTATCGCCCACAATCATGTTGGGAAAGTACGCATCTGGGAGAATAATTTTTAGTTCGGGCGAGACGTAATCTCCGACAGGTAATGTATTATTTTGAATTTGAGATGGTGGTTGTACTGTCATTTTTTCTGATTTTAATTGTGGGGATACTGGCGGTTGAATCGGTTGGTAGCGGAGACTAATTTCTATTTGATTCCCGTCGGTTGTTGCTAATTTTACCAAGTCGTGCTTGTGACCTGTGATGTGCAGAATGCCGATCGCCCCGTGCGGCAAATACGGCTCCACAAAACAGCGTCGCTGCTTGTCCCAGACGGGCAAACCGAAGTTGCAGCTCCAATTGCACCCAGCCGGCAGCATCTCTGTGCGATCGAACATTTCAGTACCGTAAACGAGCCGATTTAACGCTATTTGGTCAGTCATCAAAGAAACGTGCCGCTGCAATCCCTCATCCAGATATTCCGCCCAAAGTTCCCAATGCGGCGCATCTTTGTGCAGCGCAAAGATACCTGCATTGATAGTTGGATAGCTGTGCAATTGTTTGGCAACTTCTTCCCCAAAAGCTGCTTGATAATCGCGATCAACAAATTCCCAGTACCAAGGCAATTTGCCATAAGCTAAATAATAGCCTCTATCTAATTCTGGAACAACTGCTAAACCCCGTTTTGCCGCGCCTTTTACGAATAATTCCACAGCTTGCCAATCCTGCACCCAAGCATCAGCATCTATCCACAGGTAGATGTCAAAATTGGGGAAGTAACGGCGCAGAAACGGACGAGCTAAAAGTCCTTTGAGATAGTGAGGTGCTTCATTTTTGCCGGGAAAACTGAACTCCCAATCGGGTTTTTGAATAATATTAACTTGTGTTTCCAGCCACTCCAATTGTTCGGGAGTGCAGCCGAGATCGAAAAAGCCGATCGCCACATTAGCGCCCTCTGGTTTTTCCCGCACCGATAAAATAGTACCTCGCACCAGTTCAAAGTAATTTGCATCGGCGGCCGTGATGGTGATAATCTGCATAAATATAGGATTTTTGGTTAAGGATTGGGGATTGGGGATTGGGGATTGGCCAAACAGGGCATTGGTCAAACAGGGCATTGGGCGGAGCGAAGCGGAGGGATTGGGCATTAGTATTTGTTATTTCATAATTGCTCATTCTTCCTTCTTCCTTCTTCCTTCTTCCTTCTTCCTTCTTCCTTCTTCCTTAAATTATACTATCGAGGATGACTTATGAAAAACTCAAAAGGAAAAGTTTATCTAGTCGGTGGGGGGCCCGGAGATTGTAACTTGATGACAGTGCGATCGCAAAAACTGCTCTCCCAAGCCGAAGTCTTAATCTACGACGCACTCATCGACATCCCGCAACTCGCATTAATTCCAGTCACTTGTCAGAAAATAGAAGTAGGGAAACGCGGTGGCAAACCTTCCACCCAGCAGCAAGAAATTAACCGTTTGCTGGTAGAACATTGCCAACTTGGCAAACAAGTAGTGAGACTTAAAAGTGGCGATCCATTTATTTTTGGTCGCTCCAGTTCCGAGATTCAAGCATTAATTATAGCAGGCTGCGAATTTGAAGTTGTGCCGGGAATCTCGTCAGCATTTGCGGCACCTTTGCTAGCAGGAATTCCCCTCACAGATCCGGTGATGAGCCGCTGTTTTGCAGTGATGAGCGCCCACGAACCTGATGCGCTGGAATGGGAAGCTTTAGTGCGGATAGAAACTCTGGTAATCTTGATGGGAGGGCGCAATTTAAGCGAGATAGTCTGGCAATTACAAAAACACGGACGATCGCCCGAAACTGCGATCGCCATTATCCGAGATTGCGGCCGCCCCGAACAGCAAATCTGGATCGGCACGCTCTCCGACATTGTACAACAAACAACAGGTGAATCTCTCTCGCCTTGCGTCATCGTCATTGGCGAAGTAGTTAGATTGCGCGAATTTTTAATCTGGCCAGAAAGCACAAACATGAGCCATACACCTGTCACCGCTAACCACAGCCAACCGCTAGCCGGAAAAACGATTTTAGTCACCCGCGCGGCCTCCCAGTCTGGTCAATTTAGCGATCGACTCCAGCAACTGGGTGCCCGCGCGATCGAAATGCCAGCCTTAGTAATTGGTGCGCCTTCAAGTTGGGAACCGTTGGATAGCGCGATCGGGCAAATGTCAAGCTTTCACTGGTTAATCCTCACTTCCCACAACGCCGTAGACTGGTTTTTTCAACGATTGCAAGCAAAAGGCAAAGACGCGCGGAGCTTGTTTGGCATTAAAATAGCAGTAGTTGGGAAAAAGACAGCAGAAAGTTTGCGATCGCACTCGCTACAACCCGACTTTATTCCCCCCAACTTTGTCGCCGATTCCCTAGTCGAAAACTTCCCCGACAATTTGCAAAACTGCAAAATCTTATTTCCCAGAGTAGAAAGTGGGGGAAGAGAAGTTTTAGTCAAAGAATTCACCGCCAAAGGAGCGCAAGTAATCGAAGTACCAGCGTACCAATCTTGCTGTCCCGAAACAATCGATCCGATCGCCCTAGCCGCACTCCAGAATCAAGCCGTAGATATCATAACCTTTGCCAGTTCCAAAACCGTACATAACTTTTGCCACCTCCTCGAAACAACTCCCGAATTCTCCTTATCTCAGGATTGGCTAGAAAAAGTTTGTATCGCATCCATCGGCCCGGAAACCTCCAAAAGCTGCCAGAATTTATTGGGCAAGTTAGACGTAGAAGCGACAGAATATACATTAGATGGGTTGACTGAGGCGATCGTCCAATGGGCCACAAAACATCAAATTACATAGTTGCGCTCTTGAAGGTACGTAGTTGCGCTTGAGCGCTCTTGAAGGTACGTAGTTGCGCTTGAGCGCTCTTGAAGGTACGTAGTTGCGCTTCAGCGCTCTTTCAAAGGTACGTAGTTGCGCTTGGGCGCTCTTTCAGGGCTAAAGCCCAACAACGTACCGCTTCTACTTTTGCATCCAACAATTAGCGAACAAGCTACCACATAGCAATGAATCATCCATAGTGAGTAGGGTTCGTCAAAGGCCAAGCCTAATTTATTGTAGACATTGCAAGCCTGACATACCTTACAACTGAATGTCTAGATAGGAAATCGCGGAACAAAAAAGCGAGTAAAATTATCAGTAAATAACAAAGCCGATCGCCAATAGCGTCAAAACATTAATCAAACTAAAAACCAAAAAAGCCCAAACCACCAACCGCAGCGAACTCCCATACCAAACTACCAATTAGCAACAGCCATGAATATGAATTTTTCTCGTTATGACACCTTAACCACCTTGCTAGCAGGAACCACCGCAGCCTTAACCATAGTCATCAGCCAACCGGCGATCGCCAAAACTCCCCAAGAAGTCGCCAGCATCGCCGGGCCGCTGACAGTACAAATCAATAGTTCCCTCGGAGACGGTTCCGGGGTAATTATTGCCAAAAACGGCAAAACTTACACAGTTTTAACAGTCAATCACGTCGTAGAAAAAGCAGACGTGAAATACACCGTTCGCACGTCGGCGGGCAAAAACTATCAAGTAAGCAACGTCACCCGCTTGCAAACAGCCCCAACAGATCCGGATTTAGCAGTAGTCAAATTTGAAAGTCCCGAAGAATATCCAGTGGCGACGCTAGCCGATTCTGACAAAGCCGTCATCGGCACTCAAATCTTCGTTTACGGCTATCCCGCTACGGGCGGACTCTTTGGGGCCGAACGAGAACCAGAAATGTCTCCCGGACTCGTTACCAGCCGCCCGCGCGATCGCCGGGAAGGTTACACTTTGCGGTATCAAGCCGTCACTTGGAGTGGCATGAGTGGCGGGCCAGTTTTCGACTCTGAAGCCCGAGTCATCGGTTTGCACGGACAAGGGGAATTCGGTTTTGCCCAAATCAGTAACGGGGAAGTCGCCCCAATTAAAACAGGATTTAATGCAGCAGTTCCCATTAATACTTTTATCGCCAAACTGGTGGCGGCGGGAATCAACAAATCCGAGTTGAAAGTAGACAATACTCCCACAACTATCGGCCCGGTATCCACCGTTAACCCAAAAGATGCCCAAGCCTATTATTTTCGAGGGCTTTCGCGCTTAGATCAGGGAGAGGCTTGGGAGGCGATCGCCGATTTCAACAAAGCACTCACTTTCAATCCTAAATACAGCCCAGAATTGCATTTTAATATCGGCAATGCCCGCACTTTCATTACTGCCGGCTTGCCACAACCCGACCCCACCCGCGGTGGAACCGCTATTCAAGCATACACGAGTGCGATCGCAGCCAATCCCGGTTTTGCCGACGCCTACTACAACCGAGCTTTAGCTTACCTGACAGAAGACAAAGCCAAAGCAATTGCCGACTTTCAAAAAGCAGCGGAACTTTACAAGCAAGGCGGCAGAACAACTGCATATCAAGATGCCCTCAAGCGCATCCAACAATTGCAGTAGAATTAGAAGTTAAGAATTAAAAATTAAGAATTAAAAATGAATCATCCCATTTTTAGTTCTTAATCTAGTTCATATACACAGCAGGTAAATAATCATGACTGCTATCACCTTAAATCTCAATTCCATTGTCAAACTAACTTCCGAACAGTTCTACCAACTGTGCGAAGAACACCCAGAATTGAAACTAGAACGCAACGCCAACGGAGAATTAATTGTCATGCCGCCAACCGGAGGAGAAACAGGGAAACGCAACTCAACAGCGAATGCTCAAATCTGGACGTGGAACGATCGAACCGAACTCGGAGAAGTGTTTGATTCCTCCACAGGGTTTACTCTGCCCAGTAAAGCCGATCGCTCTCCCGATGTCTCCTGGGTCGAAAAATCGCGGTGGGAAGCTTTGACACCCGAACAAAGAGACAAATTTATCCCCCTCTGTCCTGATTTTGTCATCGAGTTTCTTTCTCCGAGTGACAGCTTGAACAAGACGCAGGCAAAAATGCAAGAATATATGGAAAATGGCTGCCGTTTGGGTTGGCTGATTAACCGCAAAAAACGAGAAGTAGAAATTTATCGCCCCGGTCAACCAGTTGAAGTTTTACAATCTCCTCTCACCCTTTCTGGGGAAGAGGTTTTGCCGGGATTTGTTCTGAATCTACAAAAAATTTGGAATTAGTAAGATTAAACTATAACTTCGCCTATCTTCGGTTCGTAGTGAGGACTTTAGTCCTCATAAAAAGAAGGACTGAAGTCCTCACTACGAACCAATTTGGTTGTAGAGGAATTTGATAAAATTGTAAATATCTATAAAATAAAGGCTAGGAAATTATGGTTCAAACTATTCAAGCTAAAAATGTCACGCTAGAAGAATTAAAAACACTTTTTAACCTGCAACTTGTCACAGACGACCAATTTTTCCCGGAATGGCAAGAGGAGTTACCAGAAATCACAGAGTTTCAGAAACGACAGCTAGATCAGATTAAAGCGGGTTACTTCAACTTGCTAGAGTATCCGCCGATGCTGGAAAAAACCATCAGTTTGTCGATCGTCTCTCCACTACTGTTCACCGGCGAGTTTTACCTGCACCCATTTTACATTAAACCGGAAAAATCCGTCGAAATTTCCGAAGAAGATGAAGGCGTGATTATTAAAGGTAGCCTGGATACTTTAGTTTTAAAAGACCAATTGTGGCTGATGGTAATCGAATCGAAACGAGTTTCGTTTTCCATTGAAGCGGGGCTGGCGCAAATCTTAGCTTATATGCTGGCCAATCCCAATCGCGATCGCCCGAGTTACGGCATGATTGCTACAGGAGGCAGTTTCATCTTTGTCAAGTTGCTCAACGGAGAATCACCGCGATATGCCAAATCTGATTTATTTGGAATTAGCAATCGCACCAATAATCTACACGATGTACTCCGCATCCTCAAACGCTTGAGTCAGATAGCAGGTAACAATTAGTGATGAGTCATATCATATCATGCCCGGTCGATTAGCATCACAAAAAAGGTTCGTAGTACGTCCTGGCGTCCGCTGTTTAAAAAATGCTTTTTGCAAAACGGAGATGCTCCCGATCGTACCATTGTGGTAAGGAATGAGAATTAAATAACTTACAATTTTAATTATTGTGGGATGGGCGTCCCGCCCGTCTATAAAGCAATACGGTTCACTTAAGACAGATCCCCCCTAACCCCCCTTGGGAAGGGGGGGACAAGAAGCTCTTAAAGTCCCCCTTCTTAAGGGGGATTTAGGGGATCTCCGGGCATAAATAGTGTTAAGTAAACCGTATTGGTCTATAAAGGACGGGCGGGACGCCCATCCCACTTTTAAGAGTGTAAGTTATTAAATTTTCGTTCCTAAGGTGCGTCGCCAGCAAAATTGTCGATATGTAGATAGGGATTTCTTCTTCCTTCTTCCTTCTTCCTTCTTCCTTCTTCCTTCTTCCTTCTTCCTTCTTCCTTCTTCCTTCTTCCTTCTTCCTTCTTCCTTCTTCCTTCTTCCCTCTTCCTTCAAAATTACCAAGGCGAACCAATCATTGTAAAAGCGGCCCAATAATACGGATGCGACAAATTTCGATCGCCCCTAGCCGTCAATTCCGCAGGCAAAGGCAGAGCTTGATTGTTGCCCGATCGCACCAAATAACCATCCTGCAACCGCACTTCCCCGCGCAACATCGCCAACTGCGCTTGCCGCAAAGCCTCAGCCTTAATCGGCGCCGTCCGCAACTGCTGGTAAAACTCGGTCATCAACCCCAAAGTTCCAGCATCTGACACATACCACAAACTCGCCAAAGCCGATTTTACCCCCGCGTGTACCGCCAATCCCGCAAACCCCAACTCAGCCTGTTCGTCTCCCACCGCCGTAGTGCACGCACTCAAAACCAACAACTCCACCTGTGGGTTAGATAACTTCAACTCTTCCAACTGATTTAACCGCAATTTAGTATCCCAAAACTGAATGTAAGAATTTTCTGCACCACCAGGCTGAAAATCGCCGTGAGTAGCTAAGTGAATAATTTTGTATTGGGATTGATTGCGTTTTTCCTTCAAATTTGCCAGCGTAAAACGTTCGTTGAGAAAAGACGCACCATGCCAAATCTTGCCCACAATTGTTGATATTTCGAGCGGCACCGCAGGTAAAGGATTTTGATCGTATTTTTCGGGAAATTTCGACGCACCCATCGCCAAAACTTCCGAACCCTTAACATCGGCATAGCGAGTATCAGTCAAACTCAAACTGGGAATCAGCCCCAAACTATACTTTTCTACTAAAAACTGTTTGCCGTCAAACAAAGCAGCTAAAGGCAAAGTTCGCAAACCGGCATCCATCGAAAACGCCAAGGTGTCAATTTTGTTAGCATCCAATTCCGCTTGCATCGGTGCAATTAACCACTGGTAAAGTTGCTGGGCAGGTTGCTTGTAATCAGAACCAGTCAATGTTTTGGGAGTTCTGATAGCATTAGTGAATTCCTTAGCAACTTGCAGCACTGTTTCGCGACTTGCAGGCACGCTTTTAAACACATTTTTGCCGTCTGGCAATAACAACACAAGTTCTAAATTCTTGTCTTTCACCCAGACGTAAACGATCGCCGGTTTAACTCCCGTCAAGCGATTGACGCTGCTGAGAGTATCTCGGATACTTTGCTGCGTGATTGACTTTTGATCGAGATTTCCACCAAAGTAACGTTCAAATTCCCGGCCCTGAGCTCTATCCCTTTGCTGCACTGCGTCGATCGGACTTATTTGCGCGATCGAAGTCGATCGAGAAATCTCAGGCAGCCTCAAACTCGCGATACTGTCTGTATTGCCACTTCCAGGTTTTTGTGCAGTTGCTCCACCGCCGTTTTCTGTCGCACTAGACGCACCCACATTGTTTTTTAACACCGACTGCGACAGCAAAACAGAGCCGGCAGCAGTCTCGTTCGACCGTTCCTCAACAGGCACAGTAGCAGACCCTGAGGGTACATTTGCGGTACCGCTCTTGGGCGAAGACACGCTCGGAGTCTGAGTGACAATTTGTGGAGAATTGCCTGTATTTTTTAATCCCACAGTGGTAGTTGGTGCTGGACTCGGCAGGCTCAACAGGGGCGCGGTAGCAGTAGTTGAGGAGGTAGCGTTCGACTTCGAGTTTCCTGTCCCAACAGTCGTGGTTGTGCAGTTTCCCGACGGGCAAGTGCTTTGCAACAGCGTCAGCGAACCCGATCGCACCTGTCCGTCTGTAGAAATGCTAACGCTGGCGCGATCGCTCGTCGTTTCGCTTCCAGCAGCCCGGAACAATCCCCCAGCCTGGATTGCCACATCGCCGCCCGTATTTCCATTAGCTTTGATGGAAACAACTTCAACATCTTTCTGCCCGGTA
The DNA here is from genome assembly GCF_020738625.1 of Microcoleus sp. PH2017_09_SFU_O_A. NCBI lineage: Bacteria > Bacillati > Cyanobacteriota > Cyanophyceae > Oscillatoriales > Microcoleaceae > Microcoleus > Microcoleus sp. PH2017_09_SFU_O_A. The sequence continues at coordinate 25,006 of NZ_JAEQCF010000094.1, read as the reverse complement.
ATCTTGCTCGAACCGGCACTTCCCGACTGCGAACTAGAATTGATCACCCCTGTCACGATCCGGCCCGGCGCCACGATCGAGATATCTCCGCCACTTGAGGCACCGAAAGCATTGACATTGCCCACGACTACCGAGCCCGCGCTGCGGATGTTGATATTGCCCGCCGTCCCATTTGCCGATCGAGAGGAAACCGTACCAGCAGTCACATTACCTTGACTGCTAGTGATATTAATCCCTGCATTCGAGGTAACGTCTCCCACTGCCACACTACCGCCCATCAGAGCGATGCTAGCGTTATCAGTTCCCACGATCGCACCAGTTCCCACGATCGCACCAGATCCCAAGGGCGATCGAATCGTCGTCGGATCTTGAAATGTCACCGCCGGCGTTGAATTGGGCGTTGTGGTTGCTGGAGTAATCGCGATCGAGCCGCTACCGTCAGCACGCCCGATCGCGATTGAAGCAAACCCGTTTCGCAGCGAGTTGAATTCCGCAGCAGTCAAGTTCAAAGCCTCAGTCTCAGCAGCACCGGCGATCGTCATATTTTGAGCCGGATCGATTGGTTGCAGCACCAGATTGCCGTTGCTGGCGATCGAATTGTTGCCGCCCGTCAAGTCAATTTCGTTGCCTGTCAGAGTAATATTTCCACCTGTTTCCGAGCCGCCAGCTTCGATCGCGCTAACAGTGACTCCGCCGCGGCCAGTCAGCGTCACATTCCCCGCGCGATCGCCCCTAGTGTCGATCGCGCCAGCAGTCACCGTACCCTCGGCGGTAACGCTCACATCTCCCCCCGACGTGCGCGGCACTTTCGCAGAATTGACATTCGTGTTGATGCTGGGGGGACTTCCTGTGCGTAGCGCAGCCGTAGTCACATTGCCGGTTGTGCTATTGATGCGAATTTCCTGATTGTTGGTAGTGATATTTCCGATGCGGATATTGCCCTCAGCTTTCAGAGTAATTGAGGCATTGTCTGCCCCTGTCAGGGAACTTGTGCTCGTAATTGTTCCCAAACCCGTCGGCGATTGAATAATTAGCGGATCGTAAAATGTGAAATTATTAGCAATCAGAATCGAACCGCTACCGTTGCTGCGGCCGATCGTAATTCCAGCAAACCCATTTTGCAAATTTTCGAGCTCGCTTGCTGTCAGATTCAAATAAGTATTAGTCCCGACATCTCCAGAACCAGCGATCGCAATATTTTGACCGAGATTCCAAGGTTGGAGTACCAAAAAGCCCGTCCCGCTGACCGAATTTTTGTCCCCTTTCAAATTAATTTCATTACCAGTTAAAGTAATGTTTCCCGAACCACCGGCGATCGAACTAACTCCCAGAATATTCCGAGCCGTCAAAGTTACATTTGCCGACGATTTAGAACCGCTAGCATCAAGTTTTTGGGCTGTGACGTTCAGGCCTTCGAGCAAAATATTGCCACTTGTGCCGCCGCTGGAATTCGATGCCGAAACATTGGCTGCAACGGTTGTCCCCGGACTAATTAAACTAATATTTCCGCCGTTGCTGGACAAATTGCCCGCAGTAATTTGACTTCCCTCCAGGGCGATCGCGCCTCCGCGAGTGCTAATTGTATCTCCAGCATTCATCGAAAAAACACCCGCACCATTGCGATCGGCATCTGCTCTCAATGTCACGGATCCAGTAGTTGCGGCAAAGCTCAACTTATTATCCGCCAAATCAGCAATTTTAATATCATTCAGGGCTTCCAGAACCACATTGGTTGTCCCCGAGATACTTTCCAAAGCTCTTCTTGAAATAGTCAGCGAAGAATCGTCCTGGTTTTGCTGCCCTGGTGAAGGCGTTTGTGTTGCCAAAATATTACTGTTAGCAATAACTGCCGCATCCCCCGCAGCTTCTGAGGAATCTGTAATTAAAATATTTTCAGGATCGAACAGCAAAGTCCCCAAACCGTTTGTCCCGGAAGTATCGACAGTGCCGTTAAACATCAATCTTTGCTTCCCCGAAATTTCCACAAACCCGCCAACACCGCTGCTGTTCGATTCAGAAACGCCCGTTGCGCTGATGCGGCCCAAAAATGCTGTTGTGTTGTCCGCCCAGACAAAAACTCTGCCGCCGTTACCCGATCGAGTGGCGTTGGCTGCGATCGAACTTTTGCCATCCACGTAAGTCATTCTGGCATTCGGCACAGTTCCCTCGCCTCGGTAATCTCCCCCGATCCGCACCGTTCCCCCGCCGTCGGGCCCAGAAGCCTCAATCTTCGCGGACAACAGCCCTACCTTGTCGCCCAACACGTTGACAGTACCTCCCGCGCCCCCCCTGGCAGACACGTCCGCAGCACCCGATACCAAAGCAGTTCCAGCACCTGCCGCTACTGTTTGGCCGCCCGTAAGTACGACTTCACCGCGATCGTTCGTAGTTATACCAGTAGCGCTAGCCACGCCGGAACCCGAGAGTAGCTTTGGCAAACTCAGAGGAGAAAACGGCAGAGCTTCCGAACCAGCCACTCCCGCAGCCGGAGCAACTTCTAAACTCAGCAAAAGTCCGTTTTGACTCAACCGCACCAGATTTTGGCCCGGGACAGCCGCCACCGTAATTTGACCGCCTGGCGCTGAAAGTCTCCCCGTACTGATGACAGTACCGCCCAGCAAAGTCAAACTCTGCCCGTTTTCCACAGCCAAGTCACCGGCATTGACAATACTCCCCGGCTGTGCGCCAAAAGCAAAAGTATTCGGTGCTCCCACTAGGCCCGCGTAGTTATTCGCCCCCGTACCGTTGAACCAGCCGCTGTCAAAACCGATACTGCTAGCGGTGGTAGCCACAAAAGACCCGGGCACGTCGAGTCGCGCATTACTGCCAAAAATAATCCCTGCCGGGTTCATTAGGTACAAGTTAGAATTGCCACCAGTAACTCGAATTAAACCGTTAATTAAGGAAGCGTCGCCGCCGACAACGCGGCCGAGGATATTTTTAATGTTTGGGTTGGAGATGAAATTGGCAGTTTCGCCAGAATTTAAACCAAATCGAGTAAAACTGTGGAACAGATTTGCTCCGTCTCTGGAACTTGTGCCACCTGTAATATCGTAGCGAGAGGGCGACGCACCGGGCGTGGTGATGGTGGTTCCGGTGCCGTCTGGGGCTGCCATAATTGGCTCGGCCGCAGCAATTTGAGATTGGCGATAAATTGCCACAATCACCCATCCGCTGCTATCTTCTTTGAAGAAAACCAGGTTGGGGAAAAAATCTAATATCAAAAATCCAGCCAGGGGAATTGCTGCCAGAATCGATCGCACAGCAGATTGAGCTTTCATAAAATTTGCCTCGATCTAGACCTGAATTCAAGTTTTAAATGGAGATTTTAGGTAAAAAACAGTCGATCGCACCCTCATGCTGACCATTCCTAAGGCTAACTCTCGATCGCCAATTCCCAATTTCAAGTCTAATTTTAATTGTGTCACCAACATAGCAAATACGGACAGTAAGTGTCGAAACACCGTTGAGTTTAAACAGAGAAAATTATGAGCGATCGAATTGTCCGCACGATCGGCTTAACTGGGGGCATCGCCACCGGGAAAACCGCTATATCTAATTATCTGACAGATACCTATGGATTTCCGATTTTAGATGCCGATATTTACGCCCGCGAAGCTGTGCACCCAGGTTCGCCAATACTAGACTCTATTGTAGAACGATACGGCGCCGTTATTTTGCTCCCCGACGGCAATTTAAACCGCCCCGAGTTAGGAAATATTATTTTTTGTAACGCAGCCGAACGGCAGTGGTTAGATCAACAGATTCACCCTTATGTGCGCCGCCGGTTAGTGGAGGAAACTCAAAGCTACATTGCTGCCTTAAATCTGGTATCCCCAGACACAGATGAATTAGGTACAAAAACTCAAGAAAGCGGGTTTTGGGAAGGCGATCGAGAACTAGAACCAAGTGTGGTTGAAAAAAAACCAGGTTTCTGCGCCCAGACTGACAGGTTGACTTTGGTATTGGTAGTGCCGCTGCTGTTTGAAGCTAACATGACTGACTTGTGTACCGAAATTTGGGTGGTGTACTGTTCGCCCGAAGTGCAGTTACAACGGCTGATGCACCGAGACGGCTTGAGTTGCGATCGAGCTAATGCACGGATTAACGCCCAGATGCCGCTAGCTAACAAGTGCCAACAAGCTGATGTTGTTTTGGATAACTCGTCAACCCTCGACTCTCTATTCCTATACATAGATTCGCAAATCAGATCGTAGCCTATGTTACGCGCGACATTCTGATGTGGCATTAGCTTGTCTTCGATCCGAAGCTGCATCTCGATATCAATAAATTATGAAGTTAATCTGAAAACTCGTAAATATCTACAATTTCAGGAATCTGATTCAACAACATATAAATATATAGAGTGCCCAAGCCGCACCCAGGATACTGTGTTTTTGTGTCTTTAATCCGAGGCTGCATCTCCATATCAATAAATTATGAAGTTAATCTGAAGACTCGTAAATATTTATAACTTACGGTTTCGTTTCCTGGTTGCAAGAGTGTCGCAAAAAGATGGGAAGCCTTGACTGCTGGTGGTTTTCGGCAATTAGTAGGTAACTTGAACTTACAACTGAAACAGTGAGAGAAACGAGGGGTTTTACCCCGTTTGACTAAAATTCAAAAAAATGTATGGGTCATCAATTACCAATTGATGATTTCGCGGCAATTCAATTTTTTTTTTACCTGTTTTTGCCCTGATAGCAGAGTACAGGCTGCGTATCAAGAAATAGAAAATACGACACGGAACTCTATGATGCGCCTTTACTCTTCCATGCTGATGTCAACCCTGCTACTGAGTAGCACAGCAGTTAACGCTCAAAGCTTAGAAACCCGATCGACCTTTTTCTCTCAAGACAAACCTGCTCCCGAAATTATGACCGTCCAAGCCAACGCTCAGATATTTTACGCAGATAACGATAAAGATACCTTGCCCGAACGAGGCAGCGGGAGATAAACCCAAACAATGGATGTTTTTGCTAAACAAAGCAAAATAAATCGGCCGATTACTTTGAGTATTTTTCCCTACTCTGTCGAGGGAGATAAATAAGTAATGAGGGCATTCTTAAACGAAGAGTTAAACGCAATTACTTCCAGATTGGCTGAAGCGATGTTGGATCGGGGAGCAAAAATCTCTGAAAAAAAAACACAACACAATGAATACTACCATCAAGTTAATTTGTTTGAGTACGCTATTAGTTAGCGCTCTTGTGATTCCTCAAAAACTAGCAAACTTTTCAATTGCAGAACATCAGTTCAATAAATCGCAACAACTGCTATTAGCAGCTAAAGATACCAAAAACGATGCACAAAGCTGTAGAACCTCGCCGTCTCCGGGATGTTCTCGCCGAGACTCGCACGCGATCGCAGAAACCAGACTTTTTGAGTCTTGAGACTTTCTCGACTGATGCTGATACCGTCAGTCAACCCAATCAAAATCAAAAATGGTACGATCGATTCATATCAAATCCGGTAGCATCGTCCTGTATTCAGATCTCTATTCTCTCCCTCTGTGTCCTCTGTGTTCTCTGCGGTTAAATAATTTCCATGCAACCAGACATGATATCACCCTAAAATTTCAGGTTTTAGATCAAAAAAAATAGGTAAAGCGCTAGTAGGAATCTGGCGCTTTACCTAGTAGATATTCCACGGTTTTGAAGCTCTACTCTTCCGCAGCTTCGCCGCCAACCACGACATCCCGGATCCGCAAACTCGGGCCGCCGCAGCCCACGGGTAAACCGCTTTGTCCTCCCTTCCCGCAGCCGCCGGATTCATCCCAGTAGAAATCGTCGCCGATCGCCTCAATATCCGCTAAAGTGCTGAAAACATTACCCGAAAGAGTTACATCCCGCACCGGATTGTCCAGTTTGCCATCGCGAATCATCCAAGCTTCGCCGGCGCTGAAAGTAAACATTTCGCCGTTAGTCATGCCGCCTTGCCAATTGCGCGCGAAAACACCCTCTTTGATACCAGAAAATAAATCCGCAACCGGCGTATCGCCCCGTTCGATCCAAGTATTCGTCATGCGGACGATCGGCGGATAGTGATAATTTAAACAGCGAGCATTGCCCGTAGGCGTTTCTCCCAACTTACCCGCAGTTTCCCGCGAGTGCAGCCGCCCAACTAAAGCGCCGTCTTTAATTAACTGAGTCGTAGTCGCCGGAGTCCCTTCATCGTCATAGAAATAGCTGCCCCGGTGTCCCTGTGGCGCAGCACCGTCGAAAATTTGCAAGTTTTTCGGGCCGAACTGGCGGCCGAGGGTCATAATTTCCAAGATGTCGGGATTTTCGTAGGCCATGTCAGCTTCTGAAAGGTGTCCGAAGGCTTCGTGGACGAACAATCCGCTAAGTATTGGGTCGATGACGACGGTGTAGGTGTTGCCTTGGACGGGGGGCAAGGCTAGGGAGTCTACCGCGCGCTGGGCGGCACTGCGAACTTGGGTATCAAGTTCGGTTAAATCTTCGTAAGCTTTCCGCGAACCAGTGGTTTCGCGGCCGGTTTGTACGGTTTCCCCGCTGCGGGCTGTGGCGGCAAACCGCATTTCCATGTCTGCCCAACCTTGTTCGAGCATCGTGCCTTCGGAGGTGGCGAGGATCGTGCGCTGGGTGCTGTCGCCGTAACGCACGGAGATGGTGGCGATGCGGGGGTCTATGCTGCGTAGGATGGCTGCGTAGCGATCGCACAATTGCTTTTTCTCAATTAGCGGCACCAGACGGGGGTCTGTTCCTGTCAAAGGCAGGAAGCAAATGTCTTGTACTGGCGTAACTGGCGCGAGAATCGTTTCTTCTTCGCCGATCAGTTTGGCTGCGGCGATGGCTTCTTCGATTCTTTCGGCGAGGGTGGAAAGTCGGTTAAAACTGGCAAAGCCCCAGCCGCCTTTGTGACAAGCTCGGACTTGGCCGCCAATTGAGACTCCTTCGCTGAGGGTTTCAATTTTTTCGCCCCGCAGCAGGATGTCTGTGCCTTCGGCTTCTTCGAGTCGAATTGCTAGATAATCTACTTGGTTGCGGTAGCGTGCCATTAACTCTGACAACAGATTTTTCGAGTCGGCGATCGAGGTGGGCATAAGGAAAGCACGGTGTTTAACTGCATCCATTTTGCACTTTTGCCGGGGCGATCGGGTGGGTTCGTCAAAAATATCGCCCGCAGCGCGGAGATTGCGACTTAATTTGTACGGTTCTGCCAATAACGATAGTTGACAAATGTGGATATCCTGTGAGTTAGGAGCAAAGCGCAAGAAATTATGCGGGATTTTTGGGTTCTGCTGGTGCTTGAATTTTTACTCCTGAACATTCCTATAAATAAATACTTCATCCTTCATACCTGGTGAAGGTGGGTTTATACCTACTGTGAATACTTACTTTTTACCGACAATCAGCGAGATTTTAGCCTCCGAGGCCTTAGAAAATGACCTCAGTCTGTTTGATGTGAAGTTGGCTGGAGAAAACAACCGCCCGAAGTGTCCTGGGAGTCGTGCGGCTTCCCGGCCCAAAGCTGAACAGGAATGGTACGGGGCGATCGCAACTTTGAATCAAATGCTCGCGAAGCAAACACACTGTCTCTCCCCATCCCCCGTCCCCAATTCCTGTCAGGGATTGATTTTGTCGGGCCCATCTTCGGTTTTGACTGAGCCGGTGGTGGCTTCGGGCTTTGCTAATTGGATTTTTACCAGTATTCCTGACAACGATGCAGCTTTGTGGTCTTTTCGTGCTAGACAAACTTTAGCTTTGCTACCGGCCGCTGACAAGCAAAGATCCGTGCCTGCGACGGCCCCGACTTTGGCTTTGGCGATCGGCGATCCTTTGGCGAACGAACAATTTTGTGTGGTTTTAACGGCTAGTTTTAGTCTGGTGATGGTTTTGGGTGAAAATGCTGCGGGAATGCCGGCTTTTCTATTTTCCTTCGACCCCCAAGTCGTCGCCAAAGCTTGGGAAGTTTTGCGGCGCCGCGTAACTGAAAGTGAATGTTTGCTTGCTAATTCTGACGGTCGATTCAATTTGCGATCGCACCAATTAACTCCTAATTCTACTCACGATTCTACTCATAAATTAGATGCGCTATTCCAGCAGTTTTTGCCTGTTGCTCCCAAATATCAAACAGTCGCGCTGTTCACCAGCTTGTTGTTAAATAATTTGCCTGTTGGGAAAGAGGAAGCAGGCAGGCTCAAGGATGAAAGAGTTGAGGATAGCCTGAAAGGTAGGCAAGATATCAAGTGCAAGTCTGCAATTCCTCACGCTACTAAAGAGGTGGAGTTGCTACAGGCGATCGCCCACGAAGTCCGCACTCCTTTGGCCACCATCCGCACCCTGACTCGGTTGCTGCTGAAACGCCCCAAACTCGATCCAGTGGTGGTGAAGCGTTTGGAAACCATCGATGCTGAGTGTACCGCTCAGATCGATCGCTTCGGTTTAATTTTCCGCGCCGTGGAAATGGAAATGTCGCAAGCTAAAAATTCCGCATTGCAGCTAACAGCCATGTCCCTCGGTGAAGTGCTCCAAAATAGCATTCCTCGCTGGCAAAAACAAGCGATTCAGCGCAACCACACTTTAGAAGTGATTGTGCCCCAAAAATTGCCGGCGGTAGTCAGCGATCCGACGATGTTGGATCAGGTGTTAACTAATTTGATTGAGAATTTTACTCGAACTTTGCGATCGGGAAGTCGCATTCAGGTAGAGGTGACGTTGGCAGGGAGTCAATTAAAATTGCAGTTAGAATCGGAACACTTACCTGAAGGTAACGGCGTATCGACTTTTGGAGGATCGGCGAATGCTCCTTTGCGATCGATCGGGCCTTTGCTCATGGTACAGCCGGAGACAGGAAGTTTGAGCTTAAATTTGAGCGTCACTAAGAATTTATTTCGCGCTGCTGGCGGCAAGCTGGTAATTCGCCAGCGCCCCCAAAAGGGTGAGGTGATGACCGTATTTTTGCCGCTGCAATAGTTACAGCTAGAGCACAAGGCATTTTAAACAAGCGGTAGCGCGATCGCAAATTCTGTTCCTTCTGCCAATACCGAATCACAATTGATACTCCCCAGCCCACTCCGGGACGGGGATTTTTGAAGAGTCCAGATGCGAACTTTTAAAGGCGAAATCAAAGCGCCCCTACTGACTCCTTTTAGGCATAGCCCTAAAGTTGCCGCTACTTTTCGCAAAATGTTCGCAGCGCCATTGCAGTCTGCATTAATTTTGCTTCCATCTTTTGACCGATATAATCCACGATTAACGCGCTTTCCAGATTCTTTCCACCCTTCAGTTTTTTCACCGAACTTAGGCAATTCATCCGAATCTAAAAAACTTGCCTTACTTGTATAGCTTTCTTCTGTTTCAACAAACTGAATACCATACTGTTCACAAAGCTGGAAAATCCTATCTTTCAACCGAGCGGTAGGGATTTGCACAAAACTTTGATTGGTTTTGCTACCAAGATTTATTTCTTGACGCATCCCCTTGTTCCAGCCGAAAACGATTGTGCCTATTTGATTTTCGAGACAGTGGCTTAATACTAATCTAGCCGCTTTATTGACTGCATCTCTGACCTGCCTGTTTCGCTTTTCTGTAAGGAGCGCCAATCTCTTAGACCAAAAACCTTGAGGTCTATGCTCTTTAATCGCTGCAACCCGCTTGTTATACCATTGATTTAATGATTTTAAATGCCGTCCATCTACAATAAAACTTGTTCCCGCATTGGAAACACAAGTTAACCAATTATTTAACCCTGGATCGATACCCAGAGCTTTGTTTGTATCTAATTTAATCGCTGTTGACTGAAGCTGGTAGACAAACTCGGCATAAAATTCGCCATTTCTTGGCAAAATGCGAATCTCTCTAATTGTTTTGTAGTCTAGGTTAGACGGCATTGGCAAATAAAATTCACCAATCCCAAACCACAATTTAACCTTACTACCTAATGGGAACCTTAATTGCCCATTCTTTAGCTTTACATCTGCTTTTGGGAAGGTCACAAGTTTTAAGCTGTTTTTGCGATACTTCGGTAGTTTAGGATGTTGCGTTACTGTACCACTTTTGATTCCCTTCAGCAATCCAATATATGACTTGAAAGATTCCGCAACACTGGTCAACGTCTGTTGGGCAACATGGGAATACAGCGCTTTAAAGTGCAGATTTTCTTTGAATAATTTGTGCAAGTCATACTTGCCCGGAATCTTCCCGGTTTTGAAATACAATTGCCGACAGTAGTAAGTCCCAGAGTTGGCTAGCTTGTTTGACTCTTCGCATACAAACTCTAGAACGCTTCTTAACTCTCGATTTGGGCTAATTAAATTTTGCTGGCAGCCATAATTAGACATTTTTTTGAGTCTCAATGTACTGTTTAATTACTGTAATGGGCGCACCGCCAACAGTTGCAATGAAGTAGCTATTAGTCCATAACGTTGGTAATCGACTTTTTAAACAAGGAAATTCTTGACGGAGGTATCTAGAGGATCGTCCTTTCATGTATCTGATTAGTTTGGCAATCCCAAACTGAGGATCGCACTCGATTAAGAGGTGAACATGATCTGGCATTACTTCCATTTCTATCAATTCACTATTAAACTCAGTCGCAACTTCTAACAATATTTCTTTTAGTCGGGCATCGACACCTTCAATTAAAACTTTGCGACGATATTTTGGACACCACACAATATGGTATTTACACGAGTAGACGACATTTTTGTTGGATTTGTAATTAACGCTCATATTATAGTTATACAGCATTAACCTGTATATGGTGCAAATCTTGCATTAAGATTTATTAAATACGCTTAGGCGGTTGAAACCGCCGCCGACTTATCCCCGTGTCGTTAGCCAGGGGCTGGCGTCTCGTTCTTCGGTCAAACTTCCAAGGAGAGACAACCCACTATCGCTACTGTGCCGGCAATTTCTACAAGAAAAGGAACGAGCAGAGCGGTTCGGAGAGGAACTTGGCTGAAAATTCGGGAGAGAGGTAATACCATTTTAGATTTTAGATTTTAGATTTTAGATTTTAGATTTTAGATTTTAGATTTTAGATTTGGGAAATTGTTATCAATTTCTAATTCCCGCTCGCTGTTTTTATAAATACTCATGTTAGTAATCTCCCGCCCGCTCAAACTCACTAGCCGATTTGATTTTTGTGGCAATATTTTTGTTCCAGTTTCAGAGGGTATTGTCGGAGACTTGCAGGATTTTAGAAGCTTCTAGGCGGGGTGAAAGAGCGGGTCATTGTATTGATTTGGAGGTTCTACGGCATTTTCCTACTTTATTGAATGAATTTGATTACTTTGAAGTTACAGTTCGCGATCGCAAAAGTAACGTATTTCTGTTATTGTTCGCGCTCGTCTCGAAATCTCAAAGCCTTGCCACACAGTCATCATGCGCCCAAGATTGACTTATTATAATCTATCGCAACTGCCAATACATCCGTTAGATCTAAATTGCTCGTTGCCGAACTTCCTTTTTCCTTGTGCGATAAGAACGATCGCCCTTTTAGCAAATTCTATATTCACTGTCAACCAGCACGGTTGAGCTAGCCCGATCGGGTTAGCTCAAATGAGTGTCACTCAAAAAAGTGACTGGTAACTAACTTGTACCCCCGGTTATCAATAGATATAGCGAGGGAAAAGCAAAAAACAAAACTTTTGTGCTCGCACAACCTACTTAGATAAACACATGGAAATTTCAACTTTTGAACTCTTGGCAAAGCCCATTGCACCTTCAGTGCCCACCGCACCAGAACTCACTCCAGTGCTTCGCCGAGTCGTTCAAGGATACTTTCTCACCATCTCTAATCTCGAAGCGATCGACTTGCGATATCGGATTGAGTTTGCCGTTAGTTTGCCCGTACCGCCAGATCCTAATAAAATCCCGATCGACGGCGTTAACGTTCGCTTAATTATTGACGTTGAAGGCGCTAACACCTTTATACCTCTGACTCAGATCGGATCTAGCAACATATATCGCGGGTTTTTCAGAATACCTGCTGGCAAAACTGCATCTGTTGAATTGTTACCTCTTGTGCCAGCAGTTCTCACTTCGGGTAGCCTAGAAGTACGGGGATATGTCTCGCTGTTTTTGCACGCCCGCCGCTTCTTTCCAGGCCCCGTACCTCCAACCAAACAAGGAGCCAGAGTGTTGCTGAATCCAGAAATTCGGGGTACTTTTTTGCCGAATGGTTTTCCAGGTGTGGTTGGGGATCTAGACTTCGATCAAATTAATTACACTCTGGCGATCGCTAGCGGAAAAGCATTGAATGTGCTTCCTCCGGCAATCTCTGGGCCAATTATTATCGATCCACCAATCATACTGCCGGTTTTGGAAGAGTTGCGCGATGGTAATTTGGAGTTAGCTAGTTCAGACGCAGACAATTCAGAAAAAGCTCAAATGCTAGTACAACTTCTGGCGGAACTTGAACCAAATGAGGCCAATTTGAAGGCGCTAAATACCGTGATGAACAAGTTCGATATTCCCGTTAAAATGTCTCACTGCTAGAAAAGAAGGGAATTATCCACCAACTCTATAGGGTGGGAAATACCTAAAATCTCTGGTATAGCAGTTCTCAAGTAGGTGAGGTACGTTGTTGGGCTTGGGCCCTCTTACCATAGGTTATACGGTAAGCTCGCAGACACGCCAACAACTCAGATCGCAGTCATACCTCACCTATCTGAGAAAGGCTATAGCCTTTCTCAAAAAGATGAGGTATGAATGACAGCTTATATAAGCACTAAACCTATAGGGCTCGCATCCCAACAACGTACCTTACCTATCTGAGAAAGGCTATATGTAGGGTGCGCTCCCGCCGCGCACCTTGCCGCTAGTTTGTAGTGAGGACTGAAGTCCTCACTACAAACGTTAAAAATCTAAAATGGTATGAGGATTATTCGGATGCAACCAGTATTTAAGTTTCAGCCAATTTCTTTTAGTTGGGTAGCGCTTCACCCCCAGCCAAAAGGTGTCATTCAATTTATAGGTGGCACTTTTTTTGGCACTTTTCCTACTGTATTTTATCGAGATTTCTTAAAAAAGTTGTTTGCAGATGGCTATACAATTGTTGCTTTGCCGTTTAGGTTTAGTTTTCGCCACTGGCCGATCGCAGTTAGTTTATTGCAAGAACAGGAGATACTTAGGAAAGAACTAACGGAAGTTGCGAAAAAATTGGGTTGGGAGTCGGATATTTATCAAGAGCGATCGAGCTATTTTTGGGTGGGTCACAGTTTGGGATGCAAGTACATCGCTCTTTTAGAGTTTTTAAGCGATGCCAATTGGCAAAATATTGCGAATCAATGTTATGGCCAAGATGAAAACCGACAGATTCAAAAGTTAATCTATAATAGCAGTATCGAGACACCTTCAATTAAAGGTCAACCCTCTTTATTAATTGCTCCCGATATCAGCAACACCGAGAGTGCAATTCCGATTCGAGCCCTCGCAGTGCTGTTAGACAAACTAGGTTTGGGAGTGCGGCCGACAAGAGCAGAAACTCAGTGTTTTATTGCTAGCAGTTCTTTGTTTAATTTAACTGCACTGATTTCGTTCGATCGAGATGACATAGCAGGCTCAGTTAGGGATATTGACAAAAGTTTGGAAGTACAAAAAAACAGCGATGTGCTGTGGTTGGTTGAACAGTTGAAAGCTAGAGATTTACCAGTTTTAACTCGGGAAATAGAAGGCACTCATTTATCCCCTATCGCTATCGAAACTGGCAATTATATTGTTGGGTTAAATCATTTTAATGCCTTCATCAAGCCGATTAAATACCGATTGCTTGAAGCTGAATGCGTTAAATTTTTAAGCGCTTTGAAGCTCAAGTCCGCACCCAAGGTCGATCGATAATATCACATCCGATTGCGCGATCGAGCGACTGGGCACAATGTAATATTTTTTATACCGGAAGTTCGATCGCAAATTCTGTCCCTTCACCCAGCACAGAATGGCAGATTAACTTGCCGCTGTGGGTTTCTTCTACGATAGACTTAGCGATCGCCAATCCCAATCCCGTCCCCTTGCCAACCTCTTTCGTAGTAAACAGATGGTCGAAAATCCGCGATTTTACTGAGTTTGGCATACCAGAGCCGTTATCTTTGATACTAATTTCTACGGTAGAAAGGTCGATCGACATTTGAGTAGAAATAATAATTCGCTCAGGATCGGCTTCTAATTCCGCATAGGTTCGCCCAACGCACGCTGCATCCAAAGCATCGATCGCATTGGCGAGAATATTCATAAACACCTGATTTAATTGTCCGGGAAAACAATTAATTTCTGGCACATCGCCGTAGTTAGCAATCACTTCAATGGCTGGACGCAGATTATTTGCCTTGAGGCGATGGCGCAAGATCAGCACTGTGCTGTCAATACCTTCAGCCAGGTTAAATTTCTGCTTTTTATCGCTGTCGGCGCGGGAAAAAGTGCGGAGGCTTTGACTAATAGATACGATGCGATCGCCCCCATCCTTCATGGATTTAACCAGTTTGGGCAAATCTTCCCGCAGATATTCTAGATCGATCGTGTCTAGAGATGCCTCAATTGTCGGGCCGGGTTCGGGGAACCGTTGGCGATATAGATCGATCAAATCAAATAGATCGTTAATGCTATCTTCCACAGCACTGACATTACCTACGACACAAGCAATGGGATTGTTAATTTCATGAGCAACACCCGCCACCAGTTGTCCCAGAGTGGAGAGTTTTTCTTGCTGCACCAATTGCAATTGGACTTTCTCCAACTCATCGGTACGTTGTGCCACTCGTTGTTCTAAGGTGTCGGCTAGTTGCTTTAGACGCCAGTGAACTTTCACCCTTGCTAATACTTCCTGGGGTTCAAAAGGTTTGGTAATGTAGTCCACCGCCCCCAAGGATAAGCCTTGGATTTTATTCTCCGTATCTGCCAAAGCCGTCATAAAAATTATGGGGATACCTTGAGTAGCGGGGTCTGATTGGAGGCGGCGACAGGCTTCAAAACCGTCCATTTTGGGCATTTGCACGTCGAGTAAAATTAGGTCTGGGTGAGCATAGGCCACCATAGCTAGGGCTTCTTCGCCATCCACTGCCATGCGAATTTTGTAGTTGGCGGATTTCAAGGTTTTGGAGAGGATAGACAAGTTGGTGGGATTGTCATCCACAATCAAAATAAAGGAATTGCTTGAGTCAATCATAGTTTCTAATACTACACATTAAGCGAGATACTGCTGAATAAATGCCCGTAGTTGTTTGATCTCGCACGCCTCGGCCATCTGGATAAGTTCTCGGACAAAAGCGGCATTATCCCCATCGGAAATTTGCTGGGCGACTTCCATCACTTCCTCTAAATCGCCCATTTTGGCTAGTTGAGCAAGTTGGGTCAAAATGGCGTCAGATGGCGGCTTAATTTCTTGAGCTACATCCAACTCCCAAAGTTGCTCGTCTTTGGGATCCTGATAAATCCACTCTAACTTTAAATACTTTTGCACTTGTTCTAGCAATATTTCAGCTTGGATGGGTTTGGGTAAGAAATTATTGCCCCCCGCTTTAATGCTATTGAGGCGATCGATCTCAAAGACACTGGCTGAAGAAACCAGCACAATGTGATGTTGTAGTTCTGGATGCGATCGCAATGAGTGCAAAAACTCAAACCCGTCCATGACTGGCATGGATAGATCGGTAATAATCAAATCCGGTGCAGTCTGTAAAACTTGCTGGAGTCCTTCTTGTCCGTCGCTAGCTTCAATAATTTTAAAACCAATTGGTTCCAAAAGATTCAGCAATACCGAACGATTTTCCCAGCGGTCATCGATCAATAAAATTTTGCGTCGTTTCCCAGCATAGCCTAGGATAGTTCCCTGAGAAACAACTCTCGAATCCGCAGCCCAATCCTTCTCTTCGGGCAATTCTACTTCAAAGGAGAAGGTGCTACCTTCCCCGGAAATACTCTCGACTTTAATTTCACTACCCATCAAGGAGACAATTTTATGGCTAATTGCTAGTCCTAATCCAGTACCTTCGGATTGTTTTTTGATATCACCTACCTGTTCAAATGGCTGGAATATCTGCTCTAGTTGTTGCGGGGTAATTCCGACTCCGGTATCTTTTACTGAGAAACGGAGAGTGCAAAAATCCTGTAGATCCGTTGTTTCAACTCTCTCAACTAAGAAGGTCACGCTGCCTTGATTCGTGAATTTAATGGCATTACTCAACAGATTAATTAGTACCTGACGCAAACGCTTTTCATCCGCCAGGACTCCCATAGGTAAGTTATCATCTGGGAGAAAGTCGAAGGTAATTCCTTTTTGTTGCGCTCGAATACTGTTGATTTCTACAACGCTTTGGAGAAAGGAAGGAAAGTAGAAGGAGGCGGGATAGATTTCTAGTTTACCGGCTTCGATTTTAGAGAGATCGAGGATATCGTTAATCAGGGTGAGAAGGTGCGAGCCGCATTGGTAGATGATGTTAACGCCGTTACTTCCTTTCGAGGTGAGGGGTTCGCTGCGTTGCAGAATCTGAGCGTAGCCGAGGATGCCGTTAAGGGGTGTGCGGAGTTCGTGGCTCATATTGGCGAGAAATTCGCTTTTGGCGGCGTTGGCGTTGTCGGCTAATTCCTTTGCTTGTTGAAGTTCTAGGGTACGTTCGGCAACGCGAGCTTCGAGGACTGTGAAGGAGGTTTTGAGTTGCGCTGCCATTTGGTTGAACGATCGCGCTAACCCTGCTAATTCTTTGATATCGTTAATCTCGACTGTGCGATCGAGTTCACCCGTGGCAATGGCTTCACTGGCTTGTTGCAATTTCAGAATCGGATCGGCAATCCATTGGGAAGTATATATACCGAGAACGGTTGCCAAAACCAACGCACCCAAACAGAGGATAATTGTGGTGCGAGTGTTGGCATTGATTTGTGCCATGAAAGTTGATTCAGGGACTACAATGACGCCGATCCAATCGATACCTCGTTTGTCGTTAATAGTTGAAATTTGAATAAACTGACGTTGGTTTCCCAGCATAAAATCAAGCTGCTGACTTTCGGCAATGTTGTTAAAAGTGCCAAGTCGTTCGAGGATTGCTTGGGCTGTTTGACGCATTACATAATTTTCAGACTTGACGGCAGGAATTTGTTGTAATTCATTTTTTTTGCGATCTATAATATAAGGCTCTTCGATCGTGGAACTTGCAATCAGGTTGCCCGATCGATCGATGATAAACGTTTGTCCTGTTTGATTCACCTGTAGATTGTTGAGAAAGCTATGAATCTTGCTAATCCGAAAAATATTGTTTTGAACTCCTAATAAATTTCCATCGCTGTTGTAGATCGGCTGGGTTAGAGCAATTGTCGCCTTCTTCGTCGTCTGGCCCAAGTAGGGCTGAGATGTCCAGATTGGTTTTCCGGCTTTCAGTGCAGCTAAATACCAGGATCGAGTCCGAGCGTCAAACATTGGTTGAGTTTCTATCAACCTAGTCCGTTGACCTCGATCGCCCAGACTGTAGATTTGACGCTGAGGCAGATTCGCTTTGTCACCAACCCGAGAAACGATGCCATCCTTTAATGTATCCTCTAAGGTAATACTTGTGCCATCAGTTAAAGCAATTTGCATGAATTCGACAGTATCTTGGCTGACCAACCGCCAAAAAGTCCGTTCTAGTTTGGTGACATCTGTTAAATCTAACCGCCCCTCTTGACCCGCGGCCACGATCGTTTGCCCTACAATATAAGGCTTGTCTAGATAAGCCAGGACTTGCAGGTTGAGGCGATCGCTAATCTCTTGACGCAACTGACTGGAAACATCATTTACTGCTTGCTGTCCGTTACGCAGCGACAGATAACCAGTCAGTCCGACTGCGGCAAAGATTTGCAAGACAAACGGAACTACGAGTACAAGTCGTAAAGGTAGAGTTTTAGCGGGATTCGCGTTAGATTTCATCATAGGTAAGTCGATTTTAGATTTATTGCCGCATTGAATCTGCGAGGTTTGGTGCATCTGGCGCAAGGCGAATATATCCGTAGGGGCGAAGCATGACCGCAATCAATATGAGATTATAACTAATAACTTATATGCGGTCATGCTTCGCCCTCTTCCTTGCGCCAGATGCACCCGGGAGGTTGAGCTTTGGTCTCCAGGTTTTATGTTCACAGGCGATCGTACCCTGACCTTTGCCACCAATGGTTCGATCGCTATTCCCTATTTTAAGCTGCGATCGCAAGCCATTTTATTAACTTTTACCATAAAAAATTGGAGAAATTAAAATCAGACTATTCATTACTCCAATCCTCGGACTTAAGGGTAGAGGTCGCTCTCAAACTGTCAACTGTCAACTGTCAACTGTCAACTGTTGAAATATGGCCTTTAATTGGGAGCGAGATTACAAACTCAGTACCTTCACTTAGAGTTGATGCCACCTCGATAGTCCCCCCGTGTTTTTCTTCTACGATCTGTCGGGCGATCGCCAATCCTAACCCAGTGCCTTTTCCCACACGTTTCGTGGTAAATAAATGATCGAAAATGTGGGATTTTACTTCTGACGACATTCCTTTTCCGTTATCCGCGATCCTCACTTTTACACCTTCACTTTCCAGGTTCGTCCGAATCTCGATCCGATTGGGATGAGCTTTAATCTCAGCAAAACTGCGTCCTGAATTAGATTCATCTAGCGCATCGATCGCATTCGCCAAAATATTCATAAATACCTGATTGAGTTGTCCGGGGAAACAGGTAATTCCCGGAATTTTGCCATATTCGGTGACAACTTCAATGGCGGGACGATGTTCGTTGGCTTTGAGACGATGGCGCAGAATTAGGACTGTGCTATCGATGCCTTCGTGGAGGTTGAATAACTGCTTAGTGTCGCTATCGTTACGGGAGAAAGTGCGGAGACTTTTGCTAATCGATGTAATGCGATCGGCCCCATCTTTCATCGCCTTGATTAATTTTGGTAAATCTTCCCGTAAATATTCCAGATCGATCGCTTCTAATTCGTCTTCAATTTCCGTATCGGGTGTAGGAAACTTTTTCTGATAGAGATCGATAAGTCCAAATAAGTCGTTAAGAGCATCCTGTACCGCACCGACATTACCGACAATGCAGCCCACGGGATTATTAATTTCGTGGGCAACACCGGCAACTAAATTACCCAAGGCTGACATCTTTTCACTTTGAACCATATGTAATTGAGCTTGCTGCAATTCTTGTAAAGCCTGTTCTAAGGCGTGGGTTTTTTGTTGAATAATGGTTTCTGCATTTTTGCGATCGCTAATATCTCGCACAATACCTTGGAGTCCTATAGCATGACCTTCAGTATCTTTGATGGGAGTCATGTTTAGTGTTACCCACAGATAGCTGCCGTCTTGGCATAGGTGACGAAATTCTATATCTTGCTGGTTCGTGCCTTGCTCAAGCGCAACTTTAGCCGGTGCCAGTGCCATTTCTAAGTCATCGGGATGAATTAAATATGTTAAGGATTTTCCAACCCAATCAGACGGGGGGAATCCAAACATCGTCTCAAATTGGGGAGAAAGGTAGGTAAAGATGCCATCTGCCTGGGCAGACCAAATCATGTCATTTGCCCCTTCCACCAATCTTCTGAATTTAGCCTCACTCTCAGCCAGGGCAGCTTCAGCGTGTTTGCGATCGCTAATATCTCGGAAAATTACTAGCGCATGACGCTTGCCGTTGTAGTCACAGGAAGTTGCTTTAATCTCAATGTCAAAAATTGTGCCATCTTTGCGGATACATCGCCCGCGATGATTAAAAATCTGCCCGCCTCGGATAGTCTCAATAAATTTGGCAAATATGGAAAGTTCTTCAGCTATCACAAAATCTGGCGGAGATAAAGCCAGAAACTCTGCCTCAGAATAGCCAAATATTTTACATACAGTTGGGTTGATCGCAATTGTGATACCTGTCTCTAGATCGACAATTGAGAGTCCATCTGTGACTGATTCAAAAATGCTGCGATACTGTTTTTCTTGTTGAGCTAATTTATCGGATTTCTCTTTTTCTCGCTGATATAGCTTGGCATTTTCGATGGAAATAGCGGCTTGAGTGCAGAGAAAGTTAAGAGTCAGGATGCGATCGCGCGTAAACGCACCACTGGTTCTTTTATTCTTCAAATATACAATGCCACGTAATTGACTTTGATGCAAAACAGGCAGACACAAAATGCTCTTGGGCTGTCGCTGGAGTAAATACTCGTCAATCACTGGCAAATCAGTCTTGAGATTGTCGATGACAACCACTTCCTGCGTGTTTTTGACATACTGAATCAGTTTTATCGGCAGAGCCTCATGCCCCTCCAGGGGAGTAGCGCTAATATCGATTTCATCGAGAGTTGCGATGACTTGGACATACCATTCCCCAGCTTCATTGGGAACTATCATCACGAAGCGTTCAGCCCCAGAGTTTTGTAAAATGATTTGGCTGAGTTGATGCAGGAGCTGCTCTAGTTGAATGGTTTCAGAGAGGCTTTGAAAGGCTTTGAGGAGCGTGGCAAAATCCAGAGCGGTGTTAATGCTCGTGCTTGAAGACTGGGTAGGATTGGTAGAGGTGTTAATAGAGGAATGAGGCGCAAGAGCAGTAATTGTTGTCAGTGTTTCCAAGATAGTTAGAGATTCGGTACCTGCATAGAGAATGGGGCGCAGTAAATTGGGATAACGATTTTCTAAGTCATCGGTTTTGGCTTTGGCTCCCCAACGGGCATAGCAGTAGTAAGCTTCTTGCATATAGCCGGAGGCGACTTTTTCTTTGCCCCAATCTAGATAGAATTTGGCTGCAAGTTCGTTGGCGAGGGCTTCTTCTTGAATGTATTTGTTGGCTTTAGCGCCAGAAATGGCAAGATCGTATAGATCGATCGCTTCTATTCTTTCACCCAGCACTCGCCGATGCTCCGCCGCCACCAGATCGTATTTATGTTGGAAGTTCATCGGAGCTTGGCTAGCCCTTTGTTCAAGCTGTGTGAGTTTGCTCTGAATGCGATCGCCCAATGCAGATTTTTCTGGCTGCGTGCTGGGTTCAAGAGCCAAATCTGCTAGCACCGCATAAAATTCGGTGACAATAGCAACAAGCTGAGTCCGCGTAATCGGATCGCAGCGATCTAGTAGGGAAGCAATGCGTTGAGCGGTGTGATAATCACCAAAAAGATAGCTATAAACGAGCTGATTGTGAATGTAATAAATAAAGACAGGAATTCCCGGATTCATCTGTTCCCAATCGCTCGGGAAACTGGGTGCAGGAATTTTCCCTTCTAAGCTCAAGATACCCTGGTGATTAGCTTGATGGATGGCGAAACCAATGCCAGCTTCTCCGATTTGCCCCATCCACTGGCTATACTTTTCCATTTCAACATGGACTGTTGCTAAATTGTTTCCAGCTAAATAAGCCAGATTACAGTAGTTAAAAGCACTATAAGTGGCGTGTTCATAATCACCAGTTTCTATAGCCAGGGTGTAAGTTTGTTGCAATTTTTCTACAATCTGATGTGCTGAAAAATGCCAATGTTGAGTAAAAAGATTTACTAAGAATGTGGTCATGGCCGCCAGTTCGCGGGCTTCGTATCGATCGATAAGTTGGAGTGCTAATTGTCCAAATTCATAGGCAGCGGTTTTATCTCCTAACATTCCACCCACTAACATCGCGTAGTTTGCATAACCATGAGTATGAGGAGCAGCATGACCATTGTCTAATCCAAGTTTGGTTTGTGCTAATACTAGCAGGGGGAACAACATCGGATCGCCTAAAAAGGCGGCGGGAGAAATTCTCAGTAATAGATAGCTGGCTGCCAGTTTGTAGGGATCGTCAATCGCTGGAGATTCTAATAAGTCCTCGATCGAGCGATCGGCAAGTTTAGCTTGTACTTCCTGCAAGCCCATGATGATATCCTGGGGCTGGGGCTGGGACGGAAAGGTGATGCCTAATGTCTCTAAGAGCGATCGCCCGAGAGCAATTGCTTCCGAAAAGCGACTTTGAAGTTTCAAGCCCTGCAAGCGAATGTCCTGCATCGGTAGGGCGATTAAGAAATCAGGGCTGTGTTGGAGTGCAGTGTCAATGCACCGATCCATCAACTCGAATTGACTGCACAGACAGGCGGCTTGGGCAAGGCCTTGATGCAGCTTGCGAGTCAAGGTATCCTGTCGATGCCAGCAGTCGGGTGGCAACAATTCGATGCCGGTGCGACAATAATCTACGGCAGCTTCGTAAGCAGTAGAGGCGATCGCTTTGTCACCTGCTTCTAGATTCAGTTGAGCCAACAGTAATTGTTCCGATAATTGGTTAATTAATGCTCTTCCCAAATTCAGTTGATTCACTAACAAAAATACTTGCTTTGCCCTGTTTGCAGATAAACTTTTAGCTAACAGTAATCTGCCAATTTTGAGGTGAATTTGGGATTTTTGATACTCAGGAATGAGAGAATAGGCAGCTTGTTGGATGCGATCGTGGAGAAATCTGTAGAGTGCAATCTGTGAATTTTCGACTAAATCCTGGGTTTCTCGTTGGATATAAAACTTGTAAACTTCACTTTGAGGTAGAATCAAGCCTTCTTGCAAAGCTTGCCACAATGTTGTTGACGTTTCCGTCTCAGATTGCTCAAATGCGATCGCCAGCGTCTTCAAATCGAATTCGTTGCCAATACAAGCAGCCAGTTTCAACACCGCTTGTGTTTCCAGTGGCAGTTTCTGCAACTGCAACGCCATAAACTCCACCACATCATCCGTGAGTGCCGCCTCCCGCACCCGGACAATATCGCATTCCCAATGTCCGACTTGGCTGTCAAACTTAATCAACTCATCCTGATGGAGTGCCTTGAGAAACTGAGTGGCAAAAAATGGATTTCCTTGGGTTTTTTGTGCAATCAATGCCGTCAACGGTTGCGCTAACGCCGTATCACAGTTGAGCGTATCTGCAACTAATTGATTCAAACTAGATTGGCTTAATGGCTTTAGGGCGATCGTACTCACAATTGCCTCAGTTTTGCTCACTGAATCCAAGGTCAGCATTAACGGATGGGCTCCGGAAACTTCATTGTCGCGGTATGCTCCAATCAGCAGCAAATAGCCTGTTTCCGATGCCATTAACAGTTGCATCAAATTCAGTGAAGCGGAATCTGCCCACTGCAAATCATCCAAAAAGATAACTAAGGGATGTTCTGGTTTTGTGAAGACTTGAAGAAACTTTTCAAACAATGAATTGAATCGATTTTGGGCGGCTGTTCCCGACAGTTTAGTGGCAACAGATTGTGTGCCGATAATTCGTTCCAGTTCAGGAATTACTTCAACAATTACCTGCCCATTTTCGCCAACCGCTTCTAGAATCTGTGTTTTCCAGGTTTGTAGTTGGGTGTCCGACTCGGAAAGCAGTTGCCCCATCAGATCGCGGAAGGCTTGCACAAAGGCAGAAAAGGGAATATTGCGATTAAACTGGTCAAATTTCCCTTTAATAAAATAACCCCGTTGCCGGACAATGGGTTTGTGAACTTCATTCACAACAGCCGTTTTGCCAATGCCAGAAAATCCAGAAACCAGGATCAATTCACCCCCCCTTTGTCTACCGTTGCTAAGGGTGGATGACAGGGGAGTCGCTACTCGATCGAATGCTGCTAATAGTTTTTGAACTTCGATTTCCCTGCCGTAGAGTTTTTCAGGAATCAGGAAGCGATCGCAAATATCCCGTTGTCCCAATTCAAAATGCTCAATTTTACCAGTTGCTTGGAGTTGAGCAAAACAAGTTTCTAGATCGTGTTTTAATCCTAATGCACTTTGATAGCGTTCTTCTGCATTTTTCGCCATCAACTTCATGACAATATTAGCAATTGCCTGCGGAATATCTACACTTTTAATTGTTGATTGTGGATTTGTTTCTTGTCGAAGAGATGGCGGTTGTTTGGCAATATGATAGTGAACTAACTCCATCGGATCTTGGGATTGAAACGGCAAATTTCCTGTCAGCAGTTCGTAAAAAGTAACTCCGAGGGAATAAAAGTCGGTTCGGTAGTCAACGCCTCGGTTCATTCGTCCTGTTTGTTCGGGAGAAATATAGGCGATGGTTCCTTCTAAAACGTTGGGATTATAATAAATTTCTTGCGTTTCTCGTGGCAGTAAAGAAGCGATGGAGAAGTCGATTAGTTTGATTTGCTTGGTTTGCGGATTAATCAGAATATTAGCTGGTTTAATATCTTTGTGAATGATGCAGTGGTTCCCAAGTATATCTAATGTATTGCTTAGGGCGATCGCTATTTGGAAAAACTCAACGAGAGATTTTACTGTTTTGCCTTTTCCAGTCCACTCTTTTAGAGAAATTCCCCCGAAGTCTTCGACAATCAGCGCATAGCCGTTGCGGTAGGGTTCCAAGCTGTAGGTTTGGATGATTCCGGGCAAGTTGAGGTTTTTGGCGATCGTGTACTGATTGCGAAATTGGACGAGTTCGCTGAAGCTGGGATACTCGCTATGCAAGACTTTGATGGCAACGGGCTGTTTGTCGTCTGTGCGGAAACCTCGATAAACTACGGTGCGAGTGCCTGAGTAAATGCGATCGATAATTTGATAGCCAGTTAGTTCTATCATAACGATAGTTATTTTTTTATTATTTTTGATCTAACTATTATAATCTAGTAATTATCGAATAATGCCAGTAAAAATACTTAAGAAAATAACAAAAAGGATACCCAGTAATACCAATTTAATGTGAAGTTGCACATATCTCGATCCCCCTAAATCCCCCTTAATAAGCTATGCTTTATAAACATCTTTCTTAACAATAAATTTGACAAAAATCAACATCTGTGCTGTTAAACGATCGGGCGATCGCCCAGGAATGAGATTAAAATGATCGATCAATGGGTAAGGGAAGAATTAGAAAAGACTCAATTGGGAGATGCAAGAAGAACAAATAGATTCATGAAAATTGTTTCTAACTTGAGTGATAAACCAACATCCAGTGTACCTGAAGCTAGTGGTACATGGGCAGAAACTAAGGCTACTTACGATTTTTGGGATTCACCATATATCAAACCATCTCAGCTTAGGAAAGGACACGTAGATGCGACGGTTTCAAGAATTAAAAATCATCAAATTATCTT